>JAZQLL010000064.1:0-9632 GCA_045542675.1 Oscillospiraceae bacterium | reverse complement strand
TCATCTGACAGACGGGAGAAAAACTCTGACAAAACATTTGCGGTGGGGTGACAGCAAGCATCAAGCGAGAGATTTTCAACTTCGGCTTTTTCCTGTGCGACTATATAATTCTCTATAAGTTTTGCTTCAATCGGCAAAGATACCGCCGCTTTTTTATACCGCGGCTTTAAATATAAAAGCGCCAGTTTTGAAAGCAAAGCGCTTTTATCCTTGTCCGAAATATCATCAAGACACTTTGAGTAAAGCATCATAATGGCAAGTTTTGAGCTGAAATCCAAACTCTCGCTTTGCTTAACGCAGGTTTTTTTGCTAAAAAGTTTTGCGGGACATCTGCAGGTATCAAAACCGCAAAACTCCTCTTTAAGCGAAAGGGACAGAAGTGAAAAGAAGGTAAAATCGTAACTTAAGGTCAGTCGCAAGATAGAGCCGAAATTACCCAGTGAGCGACAAAAACCGCAGTAAACGGCATTGTAACTTTGAAACTCACACATTTTCAGTTCGGGTTTATAAACTCTTATGTATCCGAACATACTGCTCTCCTTTTCGCTTTTTCTATATTGTACATTAAATTTGCTTTAAAAACAATAAACAAACTGTAAAACTATGCTTTTTTGCTCTCACGGCGCAATTTAAAGAAATCTGACATTATTTTAGAACACTCGTCCTGCATAATGGGTCCCTCAAGGGCAGGTATGTGGTTAAATGAAACTTCAAAGAGATTAGTGGCCGAGCCGAGCGCTCCAAACCTTAAATCCCGAGCGCCGTAAACAACTCTGTCAATACGCGAATTTATGCATGCACCCGCACACATAGGGCATGGCTCTAAAGTTACGTAAAGCGTACAGTTACTCAGTCGCCAACCGCCAAGTTTTTTGCAAGCCTTGTTTATTGCAATGACTTCGGCATGAGTCAAAGAGTTTTTTGTGTTTTCGCGCTTGTTGTAGCCTGCCGCTATAACCCGCTCGCCCTCGCTATCCTTGTAAACCACAACCGCACCGACGGGTACTTCGCCGAGTTCAAATGCTTTTTTTGCTTGTTTTAGAGCAAGATTCATATAATGTATGTCACTTTTCATAGTTTGCTCCTTAAAAAAGTATCAAAGAAATGTATGCCCCGACAAACGAAACAAAGAAAAATGTAAGGGAGAAAAATCCCGACACAAGTATTCCTATTTTTCTTGAGGTGGCAATTTCGTGACCTTCGTAATCAAACTTAAATAGTTTTATCTCCTTGTCTTTAAAGGCAAACGCCGAGATAACTGTTATAACAATGGCTCCCAGACTTGCCAATACAAACAATCCACCAAATTTACTGTTTGTTGAGTTTGCAAACAACATTGAGATGCAGGAAATGAGATTGTTAATAGCGTGAATAATCAAGGGGCAAAGCGCCGACCCTGTTTTCACCGCCACAAATCCAAGAATTAAACCTGACACAAAGGTGTAGGGGAAGGCCTGAAATGATGAGTGCAAAAGGGAGAACAGTATAGCGCTTGTGACGATGGCAAAAACATCGCCGTACCTTCTAAGGCGTTCTAAAATGAGTGTTCTGAAAATTATTTCCTCAAAAATCGGCGCAAAAACAACGTGCGCTATTAAAAATATTACAATATTGGCTGTCCCGCTAGGCACCGCCGCCTGACTTAGAGGAAGATTGAGAGACTTTAAAATCGAAATAGTGATAGCCGAAACAAAATAACCTAACGGTATCGAAATCAATCCCACCGCCGTGTAAAATGCAAAATTCTTTTTGCTTACACTGGGTTTTAGCGACGAAAATTTTACTCTGCGCTTTAAAAGAAGGCGCAAGAGAAAAATGCAGAAGATTAGGGGCACCGAAGAAAGAATTAGTGTATAAATAAGGTAGAAGTTTCCGCTCTTCATAGCGCTGGCGAGCGCACTGCCCTCAAGAGAGGAAATTTTAGAGAAGATTGTGCCGAGAATAGATGCCAGAGCGTAAGAGAGGGGAAGAAAAAAGATGAGTGAGGCACAAATTCTGGAAATATCACCCTTTAAATCCGATGCGGCCTCTGCCGCAATAACGGGGTTTCTCTCCATTTTGCCTCACTCCTTTTTAAAGGTCTTTAAGTCTGTCAAAAAAACTCTTGCGCTTTTCGTAACTTGCCTCTGAAAGCGCTTTGTCAAGTTCCTTTAAGATTTCCTTTTGCTTTTTTGAGAGGTTTTTGGGAACCTCGATGCTAACTGTTACATACTGGTCTCCGCGCGATGAGGAGTTAAGTTGCTTAACACCCTTGCCGCGCAGTCTGAAGGTTGTGCCGGGCTGAGTACCGTCGGGAATTTTGTATTTAACCTTGCCGTCAATGGTAGGAACGGTAAGTTCATCGCCAAGCGCCGCCTGAACATAGGTTATCGGCACTTCGCAGAATATGTTGTAACCCTCGCGTCTGAAAAGCGGATGAGGGCGCACCATAACATCAACTAAAACATCTCCCGAAGGACCGCCGTTTAACCCCGAGTCACCCTGACCGCGCAGGGTAAGGGTCTGTCCGTCATCAATGCCGGCAGGGATGGAAATATCAAGCCTGCGCTTTTTGGAAACCCTTCCGCTACCGCTACATTTTTTGCAGGGATCGTTTATAATCTTGCCCTTGCCCGAACATCTGGGGCAGGCTCTGACGGTTGAGGTAACGCCGAAGGGGGTCCTTTGCTGCATTCTTATCTGTCCGCTTCCGCCGCAGTCGGGGCAGGTTGTGGGTGCAGAACCCTTCTGCGCGCCGCTTCCTTTACATTCGGGACATTCTTCCATATGAGAAAATTCTATTGTTTTGTCAACGCCGTGGCAAGCCTGCAAAAAGTCAATTGAAATAGAAATTTCAACATCATTTCCTCTGCGCGGCGCATTGGGATTAGCTCGCCTACTGCCGCCGCCGAATCCACCGAATCCACCAAACATACTGCCGAGAATATCGCCGAGGTCATCAAAACCGCCGAATCCACCAAATCCGCCGCCATATCCTCCCGCGCCGCCCGCACCAAAGTTTGGATCAACGCCTGCATGACCGAACTGGTCGTACCTTGCGCGCTTATCCTTGTCCGAGAGAATCTCGTAAGCCTCGCTTACCTCTTTAAAATTCTTTTCGGCCTCTTTGTCATCGGGGTGCAGATCGGGATGAAACTGCTTTGCTTTTTGGCGGTAAGCCTTTTTTATTTCGTCATCAGAGGCGCCTTTGTTAAGGCCTAACACCTCGTAGTAATCACGTTTTTCTGCCAAAATAATTCACCCTTACTGTTATCTAAAAAACACATTATGCCGCCCTTATTAAAGGGCGGCAAATCTGCACTTATTAGTTGTTCTCGTCATCTTTTACTTCTGAAAAGTCTGCATCAACATAGTCGGCACCTGCATTAGCGCCGGCGTCAGCGCCTGCATCGGCACCTGCTGCCTGCTGCTGTGCAGAAGCCTGCTGATAAACCTTCTGCGAAACGGCATAGAAAGCATTCTGAAGCTCATCCTGCTTTGCCTTGATTGCATCAGTATCAGTGCCCTTGAGAGCCTCTTTGAGAGCCTCAAGTTTTGTGTTTAAATCGGCTTTGTCATTAGCGTCGATCTTGTCGCCGAGCTCACCAATGGTCTTTTCGGTCTGATAAACCATCTGGTCAGCGTTGTTTCTGACATCGATTTCCTCGCGGCGCTTTTTGTCCTCTGCGGCAAACTGCTCTGCATTCTGAACCGCCTTTTCTATGTCCTCTTTGGACATATTTGAGGAAGATGTGATGGTGATTTTCTGCTCTTTGCCTGTGCCTAAGTCCTTAGCAGAAACATTTACGATACCGTTAGCATCAATATCAAAGGAAACTTCAATCTGGGGAACACCACGGGGAGCGGCAGGAATTCCGTCTAAGCGGAACATACCGAGTGATTTGTTGTCCTTTGCAAACTCTCTCTCACCCTGAAGAACATTGATCTCAACCGAGGTCTGTCCGTCAGCGGCTGTGGAGAATATCTGTGACTTCTTTGTAGGAATAGTGGTGTTTCTCTCAATGATTCTTGTGCAAACTCCGCCGAGAGTCTCAAGACCGAGTGACAGGGGAGTTACGTCGAGAAGTAAGAGTCCCTTAACCTCGCCGCCGAGTACACCGCCCTGAATAGCCGCACCGAGTGCAACACATTCGTCGGGGTTGATGCCTTTAAACGGCTCTTTGCCTGTGTAGTTCTTAACTGCATCGCTGACTGCGGGGATTCTTGTTGAGCCGCCTACTAAAAGAACCTTGTGAAGATCTGCGGGGGAGAGGCCTGCATCGGAAAGCGCTTGTTTTACGGGTCCCATGGTAGCCTCAACGAGATCTGCTGTAAGTTCGTTGAACTTTGCTCTTGTAACGGTTAAATCAAGATGCTTAGGTCCTGTTGCATCTGCGGTGATAAAGGGGAGATTTACGTGAGCCTGAGTAACGCCCGAAAGCTCGATCTTTGCCTTTTCAGCCGCTTCTTTAATTCTCTGCATAGCCATCTTATCGGAAGAGAGGTCGATACCCGAAGACTTCTTAAACTCTGCGCAGAGGTAATCCATAAGGCGCTTGTCAAAGTCGTCACCACCGAGTTTGTTGTTACCTGCGGTAGCGAGAACTTCCTGAACGCCGTCGCCGATTTCGATGATGGAAACGTCAAATGTTCCGCCGCCGAGGTCGTAAACCATAACCTTCTGGTCCTGCTCTTTGTCTATGCCATAAGCGAGCGCTGCGGCGGTAGGCTCGTTGATGATTCTCTTAACATCAAGACCTGCAATCTTACCTGCATCCTTGGTAGCCTGACGCTGAGCGTCGGTAAAGTAAGCGGGAACAGTGATAACTGCCTCGGTTACGGTTTCGCCGAGATAAGCCTCTGCATCGGCCTTAAGTTTCTGAAGAATCATAGCCGAAATTTCCTGAGGAGTGAGCGCCTTGCCGTCAATGTTTACCTTGTAGTCGGTACCCATGTGGCGTTTGATTGAAGAAACTGTGCGGTCAAAGTTTGTGATAGCCTGGTTTTTAGCAACCTGACCTACAAGTCTCTCGCCGTCTTTAGTGAATGCAACAACCGAAGGTGTAGTTCTTGCGCCCTCAGCGTTTGCGATAACGATTGATTCTCCGCCCTCGATAACTGCAACGCAGGAGTTGGTAGTACCAAGGTCGATTCCAATGATTTTAGACATAATAATATCTCCTTTTATATAAATGTTTGTTTTAAACTTTTAGTTTGCAACTACAGCGCAGGCAGGTCTTACAACCTTGTCGCCTAAAATGTAACCCTTTTGGAAAACCTGAGCGATGGTGTTTTCATCCAGATTTTTGTCATCTATGTGCATAACTGCAATGTGCATATTAGGGTCAAATTTCTCTCCTACGGCTCCAATTTCTTTAACCCCCAATTTCTCCAGCAACTCTTTAAACTGGGTGTAAATCATATTGTATCCCGCATCGGCATCGTCTTCGTTTGCTGCAACCGCTCTTTCTAAATTGTCAAGAACGGGCAAAAGCTCACAAATGGTTTTAGCCGCCGCGTTACTGTAGGTTTCGCTCTTTTCTTTAGCGCTTCTCTTACGGAAGTTATCGTACTCGGCGTAAAGGCGCATATATGTGTCCTTCTGCTCGGCAATTTCCTTCTCAAGAGCCTCAATTTTACCTAAAAGTTCGGCTTCCTTGCCGTTTTTCTTTGCTTTTGTCTTTGGCTCTTTCTTGGGTGCAGTTTGCTCTGCCGCCTGAGCAGAATTTATGTCCTTCTCCTCCATTTAAGAGCCTCCTTTCAGTTTATTTATATAATTCTCTTGTATTTAACATACTTTCCAAAGAAGTGGAAAAATATTCAATCATAGGTATAATGCCTTCGTAATCGAGGCGGTAGGGCCCCAAAACTCCGATGCTACCGAAAAGTCGGTCGGAGAATTTGTAGCCTGAGTATATCATAGCAGTGTTTTTAAGTGAACTGTCCCGCTCGGGAATTACTATGCTGATACTGCTTGTCGGCTCAATAAGATTAAATATTGACTCGGAATTTAACATATTAAGCGCCTGCGCAGCATCAAATAGGGAAGCGGAGTTTCTGAAAAGATTGTTCTGACCTTTTACATAAACCCCAGGGCTTGCAAGTTCCTCCGACACCTTTAAGAGTGCCTCGAAAAATGGGGAGAACAGTAATGCATACTGCGAAAGCGACGCCGCCAGGCTTTGAACAAAAGGCGGAGTAATATCACAAAGCAGGGTTCCTACAAGTTTTTTCTTGCATAAATTAGCAAGCGAATTAAAGGCATCCTCACTAATTTCACAATCGAGGTGTACAAAAACACTCTTTACAATATTAGTCTCGGTCAGTATAACAAAAACAAAGGTATGACTGCCTGTTTTGATAAAATCAATCTGTTTTAGGCAAACGTCACTTGCCGTCGGAACGGTGGAAAATGATGCGCAGTTTGTAAACTCGGCAAGCGCCTCGCCTACAACCGCCACCGCACCTTCAACACTATGCGCGCCGCCGAGAAGCGAATCGATACAATCCTTTTGCTTTTTAGAAAGCGAACGCCTTTTCATAAGCCTGTCAATGTAAAGATGCAGACCCAGTGCGGTAGGAATTCTTCCCGCTGAGGTATGCGGCTGATAGAGAAGCCCGTCACGCTCGAGTTGCGCCATATCGTTTCGGATTGTGGCAGAAGAAACCGCGCCGCCAAGTTCCATACAAATTGCCTTGGAACCCACCGGCTCGCCGCTTCTTAAATACTCCCTTGCAATAAGCGAAAGGATGGCAAGTTTTCGGTTGTTTAAAGTCATAATAAACACCTCATTTTAGCACTCGCACACTTAGAGTGCTAAACGTAGTTTACTCCAAATTTTTCCTTATGTCAATAGATTTTAGGGTAGTTTAAAATAAATTTACAAATAAATGAACAATTAGGTGGGCGAGCAGTGGTAATATGGTGAATATGACAATAAATTTTGCAATAATATTTGACAAAATATAAAAAAATATGTAATATAAATATAGTTTCCTAATACATATAAAAAGGAGAAATAAAATGAAAAAATTCTTTGGTGAATTTAAAGCATTTATTGCAAAAGGTAATGTTATTGATATGGCAACCGCCGTTATTATCGGTGCCGCATTCAATAAGATTATCACAAGTTTAGTAAATGATATTATTATGCCCCTTATCGGAAAGGCAGTCGGCGGCCTTGATGTGACCACGTGGAAATGGGTGCTCGAAGAGGCAGTAATTGACAAAACAACTCTCGAGGTCATAACCCCTGAGGTCGCAGTAAATTATGGCCTGTTTATCCAGACCGTGCTCGATTTTATTATTGTTGCATTCTGCATTTTTGTGGCACTTAAAGTAATTCTTTCTTTCAAAGAAAAGTTCGAGAGTCTCAGAAAGAAGGAAGAGCCCGAGCCTGAGGAAGAAAAAGAGCCCGAGCCTTCTAATGAGGAAAAACTCCTTATGGAGATCCGCGACATATTAAAAGAGAAGAAATAATTTTAAAAAAGGAGAGATTCGTTCTCTCCTTTTTAATTTAAGATGGAAAAATAGAGTGAAAATTCAGGTCTCGGCAAAATAGAAAAGACCGCCTATGGCGGTCTTTTTACTTGTTTATTTGCTCGAGTGACATCTCGGCGTTTTTAATGAGATTAAACAGCGAGGTAGCAAATAAAGGATAATCTCGCTGGAGACTTAATGTAGAAACCGAGAGTTTGTCGCTATCGGTTAAAGATTTGTCCGAAATGCTCATTCTCATAAACGCAGTATCGCGTAGGATAGCGGCAGCGGCAAGTTCAAGATAAAGTTTATCCGAAAGCTTGAAAAGTTCTGAATTGTTGCTTTCGTTTGCGCTTAAAACCATTCTAAACAATGAGTAAACATTTAAGAAGAGGGAATCAGAAACGAGTTTAAGAATTTCAGTGTTCCCGCTTTTGCCGAGCAAATCAAAAAGAATGTTAAGCGAATTTGCAATAAGTTTCTTATTAAGTGTAGCAAGGATTGAACCGCTCAAAACTCCGTCGCGGTTTTCCGCATCTGCATTTGGGATATCATCAACCGAAATCGCCTTACCCGAGGGCTCGGGGCTCCTGCCTAAGAGATAATCGCAGGAAACATCATAATAATCGGCACACTTAATAAGGAAATTAAGTCCCGGTTCGCGAATTCCTTTTTCATAATGAGAGAGCAAAGCCTGCGAAACCTCAAGGTCTGCCGCGGCTTTTTTCTGGGTGATCTTGCGTTCTTTGCGCAAGAGCGTAACTATTCTGGGAAAACTTGAGTTCATTACTGTTCACCTGCCTCTCAATTTATCGTCGTGCACCAACTATTATACACACGATTATACAATTTGTAAAGAAAAATGTCGAAAATTGTGCAAAAAAAATAACAAAAAAAGCTTTATTTTTTCTGCAATCTTTTTATGTACTATATCTTGTATATCATGATAATACAGGACATATTTTCGGCTTATAATAAATAAAAATTGCTTTGCAAAATAAAAGCACTTGAAATAGTGAGCAAAAAAAGTTATACTGTAATAAAGAAATTTAAAAGGGTGAAATGATGAAAACATATAGGATACACCTTATTCGCCACGGAAAACTCGGCGATGAATATATGGGTAAATATATAGGAAGAAAGAGCGATGTTCCCGTGTCATCAGAGGGCATGGAAGAACTTCGTGAACTTCGCGAAAAACTCTGGTATCCCGAGGCGGATGTTATTTTTACAAGCCCGCTTATGAGATGCATCCAAACGGCGCACGCGCTTTATCCCGATAGAAACTATATGATAGTTGATGAGCTTTCTGAGTGCGATTTTGGCGCGTTTGAGGGCAGAGGCTACGAAGAACTTAAAAGTGACGAGGCTTTTGTAAATTGGGCGAAGGGCGGAATGCGTGACGCCGTCCCCGGCGGCGAGAGCGGACTTGAGTTTGCGCAGAGATGCTACGAGGGATTTTCCAAGGTTGCCGAGTACATAATGAAAACCGGCATCACCGATGCCGTAATTATAACCCATGGCGGCGTTATAACCTCGATTCTCTCCTCGCTTTGCTTCCCAAAACGCGAATTTTATGAGTGGAACTGTCAGAATGGATGCGGATTTACCGTTACAACAACTCCGCAACTCTGGATGTCGGGCAGCGTTATAGAGCTTTATTCAAATCTTCCTTTAAAACATGCCGACGATGAAGATTAAATTTTAAACAAAAAACCGTTTCCTTATTTTTAGGAAACGGTTTTTATTTTTGCATAATCGCAAATTATGTGACAAAAATAAGAGAGAAACAAGGCAGAAAAAAGGAGCGTACAATATGAAGATACTCGATACAAAAAACGGAAAATTCGGTCGGTTTATGAAGAAAAACGGCGGACTTTTAATGCTTGCGCTTGCGGTAGCCGCAATCTCGGCGGCGGCACTACTCGGCTCGGGCGTTATAAAAAAGCCTAAAACTGATAACAGCTCGCAAATAAATTTAAGTGGAGATGATAATGCTTGGAATACAAATTCGGCTCAAAGCGACAGTGCACTGAAGACAGATACGCAAATCTCGTCTACACCGCAACCCTCGTCATCGCAGGAACAGTCATCGTCATCAAAGCCGCTCGGCTCGCAAAATACATCATCAGGGCTAAGCGAATCGCAGATCTCTCAAAAGCTGCTGTTCATC
>JAZQLL010000063.1:0-6583 GCA_045542675.1 Oscillospiraceae bacterium | reverse complement strand
CTTAAATGTGCGGGTACATGGGTACGATTATGAAGTATACAATGATTACGACAAGATTGATACCACCGCTTTGTTCTTTAAATCCGATAATCTTTCCATAGGTGAAAACTACTTCATTTCAAATAGCATATACGCCTCATCGATTGCTACGAGTGAAATAAAAGTCACAAATTCGGATAATTTTTCTCTGCTTAGAGAAATATGCAAATTCAGGGATAAGCTGTGTTTAAATCTGCGCACATCAATAAATGGCGAAGAAGGCAGTATCGCTTGCGGAATATTATTCGGAAAAAGCGAACACATTTCCGACAAGACTATCAGGACATTTAAAGCGGCAGGTATAAGCCATTTGCTCGTTGTTTCAGGTTTACATCTCACCATTATAATCGCGCTGATTGAGGTTATTCTCAGTAGACTTGGGGTAAATAAACTTATCCGTAGTACAATTGCGGTATTACTCGCATTTACAATGATGATAATGACAGGATTTACGCCATCAATTGTAAGAGCGGGCATTATGACAATCGCTATGCTTATTGCCCGAATTATAAGGCATGATTACGACTCTCTTACCGCTCTCTTTTTCTCAGCACTCGTAATTTGTCTTGCAAACCCTTATGTTGTGGGCAATGTAGGATTCTTACTGTCATTTTCTGCCACCTTTGGCATCATCGTCTCAAATATTATTTTAAGCCGCTTGAGAAGTCGCTTTAGCATGAAAACAGTTGGTGTTCTCAGGCTAACACTATATGAAATCCTGCGCCTTATTCTTCCCTGCTGTTTTGCATTCTTATTTACAATTCCCATAACCGCGAATTTTTTTGGCTACATTTCTACATATTCTCCCGTTGTAAATGTTTTGATAGCGCCGCTTTTACCGATGCTTTTGGCACTTATAATAATTTCGGCGTTCATAGCATTTTTACCCGATAATCCGATATCATTTGTGATTTTTGAAATAACTCGTATTCTCATTTCTTGCATAGAATGGGTTGCCTCGGTATTTTCCGAGCTCCCCTTGTCCGCACTCTATATTGAAAATGACCTGTTGATTCCATTTACTATTGCGGTAGCGGTTATGTTATTGTTCTCTATTAAATCTGTCCGCCCCGTAAGAAACATTGTTTGCTCGGCGCTTTTATCGGTGTGTATATTATGTGTAATAACCTTAGGGAATGCCTACACATACAAAGATGCATATACCATTTCGGTTATCGACTCCTCGGTTGTTATCTCCGATTCAAGCAGAATATTTATAACGGGATACACCAAAGATGCCTCGTATGAGATTGACAAACTTGTTTCGCAAAGCGGCAACAAAGAAATATGTTTCCTTTCGATGCAAGACTCTGGTAGCAAACATACAAATTCTCTTTCGCATTTTCTTCTTAATAACAAAGTAAACAACGTTGCCGTTTCCAAAGACACGCAAACAGTTTTAAACTCCATAAAACTCGATCAGTCATATAAAATTTACGATTCAAGCGGTCTTAATGTTGTTTTCGAGGATATGACCATAAGACTCGAAAACTATGGCAGAAACTCATTAGTTATATACGATATCGGCGGCTACAAAATAGCAAAACTTGATATTCAAAACGGCAAAAATCTCCCACGCAAATTTAAGTGCGACCTACTAATCGCCAACACAACGGCGCTTCCGTTTATAGAATATTATTCCGCTACACATTTTATTTTGTGCGACGAAACTGATAATCCCAGCCACCTTGCATCTGTGCTTTCGGAACACGGCATAAAATTTATTGCGAATTCCCCTTGCAATGAGTTTTATATTCAAAACAAAAGCCTATTTCAGAAAAGAGAAATGTTCTAAAAAATATTGTAATTTAAGCTATTTTAAGTTATAATGTAATTTAAGATTGATTAAGGAGGAAGATATATGCCTAGATTTAATGAAAAAGAATTTTTATCTCATTTAAAACAAGGTATTTCTGCCTCTCTTTTTGTGTTTTTCGGTCCCGACGAGTATTCCAAGGAAATATGCGTTAATAAACTTATGGCACAAAGTCCATCCGGTGTCGTAACCTTTGATGGTGACAACCTCAATATGCAGAATTTTCATGAGGAATGTTGCAGTGTTTCATTCTTTGAGAGTGAAAAATGCGTTGTACTTCGAAATCCGAATATAGAATCGCTAAACAGTAGCGATGGCGAAGTTTTTTATGAGATTTTATCGCAAAAACCCGATAGCACAACACTTATAATAGTTGCAAAAGGTTTTGAACTAAACCTAAAAAAATCGCCCAAATGGGCAAAACTTGTAAAGTACGCCGAAGAGTATGGCGTTGTTATTGAATGTGCAGCAAAAACCGAAAACGATGCAATAACAATGATTAACAATATCGCGAAGAAAAACGGTTGCAGTATCGACAGAGAGCTCGCCCGTGACCTTTCGGAGCGTTGCCTTAATGATATGCTTCTAATTGAGAGCAATCTGCTCAAATTATGTTCATACGCATCCGAGAAAACCGCGGGAGTTATTACATTAGATGCGCTTGATAACCTTACTGCACGGCAACTTGACAGCAAAACATACGAAATAACAAGACAACTTATATATAAAAAGCCACAAAATGCGCTTTCAATATTAAACTCTTTATTCTTGCAGCAAATTGAACCTATTTCGATTTGCGCGGCGCTTTCTTCCACTTTTATTGACATATACAGAGTCAAACTTATGCAGGAATATGAGCACCCGCAGAGTGACCTTTCTTATGTGTTTGACTACAAGGGCAAAGAGTACAAGCTTCGCTCAGCGGGATATGATGCTCCAAAATGTAGCCTCGAGTTTCTTAAAAACGCCATTTTATCTTTGGAGAAGGCCGATATCCTAATGAAAAGCGCCAAGGATGACAGAAAAGTCATTCTTGAGAGAACGCTTATAAACATCATTTTTGAAAAATAGTCTGAAAGGCAGATTATGATTAAACTTAAACAGGCAGTTGTTGTTGAAGGAAAATACGATAGAATAAAATTATCATCTATTATTGATGCCACAATAATAGAAACAGGCGGATTTCGCATTTTTTCAAACAAGGAAACTGCACAAATGATAAAAGTCCTCGCAAAAACATGTGGAATAATTATCATGACCGACAGCGATTTTGCAGGTTTTAGGATTAGAAATCATATTCAAAACATAGTAACTGACGGAAAAATCTACAACGCCTATCTGCCGGATGTTTCAGGCAAGGAAAAACGAAAAACCAAAACTTCAAAAGAAGGTCTTTTGGGTGTCGAAGGGTTTTCGGAGCAAGAAATAATCCATTCTCTTAAAACGGCAGGCGTGCTTGATGCAGAAAAATCCGAGGTTTTAGGAGAAAAGATAGAAAAGTTCGATTTATACGAACTTGGGCTGAGCGGCAAAGAAAACAGTCGCGAAAAAAGGGACACTATCCTAAGAACATTAGGCCTACCGACTCATCTTTCACCTAATTCACTAATTTGTGTGCTCAACTCTATAATTTCCAAAGAGGAATTCTATAAACTTGTAAACGATGCTTTTAAATCTTAAAGGAGTCAACAACAAATGGTATTTTCAAGTCTGACATTTATTTATATATTCCTGCCGATTGTTTTAGGGATATATTTTCTTTTGCCCCATAAACTGAAAAATCTCTGGATGTTTATTTCGGGACTTATCTTTTACGCTTGGGGCGAACCTGTATATCTCTGGATAATGGTTCTGTCAACCATCATAGACTACACCGCAGGCCTTTTTATGCACAAATATGATGACAAGCCTAAGATTCGTACTATTTGTTTGCTTGCATCAATTGTTATGAATGTTGGACTTTTGTCTATATTCAAATATAGTGGATTTTTTGTTAACACAATAAATTCCGTTTTTTCAACTTCTATTCCCGTACCACAAATTGCGCTTCCCATCGGCATTTCGTTCTACACATTCCAGAGTATGTCTTATACCATCGATTTGTATATGCGCAATATTCCAGTACAAAAAAATCCCGTTACCTTCGCAACCTATGTTACATTGTTTCCGCAGATTGTTGCGGGTCCTATCGTTAGATATGCCGATGTTCAAAACGAAATGGACACCAGAACACACAGTCTTGATATGGCGGGCGGGGGTGTTGCCATATTCATTAAGGGACTTGCAAAAAAGGTTTTACTTGCTAACAATATAGGCGCGCTTTGGTCTACCATCAAGGCACAGGAAATCTCAGAGCTTCCTGCCGCAACGGCTTGGCTTGGAATCTTGGCATTTACTTTCCAAATCTACTTCGACTTCTCGGGTTATTCGGATATGGCGGTAGGTCTGGGCAAGATTTTAGGATTTAACTTCCCGCAAAACTTCAATTTTCCTTACGTTTCAAAAAGTATATCAGAGTTCTGGCGCCGCTGGCACATTACTCTTGGCACATGGTTCAGAGAGTATGTCTATATTCCGCTTGGCGGAAACCGGAAAGGTCTCCCCCGCACCCTTATAAATCTATTTATTACCTGGATGCTTACAGGTTTCTGGCACGGTGCGAGTTGGAACTTTATTTTATGGGGTATCTATTTCGGCATCATCATAATTCTAGAGCGCCTTTTCCTTGGAAAATGGCTTGAAAAGATTCCGTCGATATTCAGAATGTTGTATTCCTTTATACTTGTTGTATTCGGTTGGGTGCTGTTCGAATTTGATAAACTCCCGAATGTCTTCGCATTCTTTAAGGCAATGTTCGGCGGAAATGCAACTGCGTTTGCCGATTCAAACACCGTTTATTATCTGATTTCATATATCGTTATTTTTGCACTTTGTATCTTCTTTTCAATCGATAAATCCAAGGCTTTATTCGAGAAACTCAAAGCAAAATTCCCCAGAATTTCCGCGGTTGTAACACCCATTATTATTGTCGCACTCTTGTTTATATGCACCGCATATCTCGTTGATGCGACATATAATCCGTTCTTATACTTCAGATTCTAAAAGGAGGGCGAAAAATGAAAACAAATAAAATTCTTGCAGTTGTTTTTGCGGTAGTCATTCTCGCTCTTCCTATTGCAACGTCATTTGCACCTAAAAGCAGTTTTTCCGAATCAGAGAACAGACCTCTTGCTACAATGCCGAATTTTTCCATTGACTCAATTTTTGACAAGTCTTGGATGAATGGCATTGACACATATATTTCCGACCATTTTATCGGCAGAGATTTTTGGGTCAATGTAAAATCCAAAATGGAACTTGCCACAATGAAAAAGGAAAACAATTCTATTCTTTTAACCGATAAAGGTACACTTGTTGAGGATTTAAAAGAACCCGACGAGAGAAAACTCGGACAGAATATTAATGGAATTCTCACATTCTTGGAAAATAACCCGGATGCAAAAGTCTACGCCGCAGTAGCTCCGACATCTTGCGATATTTATTCCGATTCGCTTCCATATGGCAAAAAAGTTTTCAGCCAAAAGGAAACGATAGATTCCTTTTACAACTCGCTTGACGGGGTTTACGGAATCAATGTGTACTCCACACTTTATGAAAATAAGGATAAGTACATCTACTACGGCACCGACCACCATTGGACCTCGCTCGGCGCGTTTTATGCTTACAAAGAGATTTCTAAGGCGCTTGAAATTGAATCTTACGATTTGAACGATTTTGAAGTAGAGAGCGCATCTAAGGAGTTTTGGGGCACCTATTCATCAAAGTCTAAGATTGATGTTGACGCCGATACAATCGATATTTACACGCTTAAAAATGCTAAAAGCAATATTTCCGAGGTAATTGTAAACGATGGTAAAAGCGAAAAAGTTTACAGTGATATTTACTTTAGAGATTGGCTTTCGAAAAAGGATAAATACTCGGTATTTTTAGGTCAGGTTCAACCAAAAGTTACTATTAAAACAAATGTGGATAACGGCAAGAAACTGCTTATGTTTAAAGATTCTTTCTCGCATAGCCTTGTTCCCTTTTTATCACTCCACTATAGTGAAATTGAACTCATCGACTTAAGATATACCAACCAGAATTACAAAGACCTTGTAAATGTCAGCGAATATGACGAAATTTTGCTCCTATACAACATCGAAAGTGTTATTGCGGCATCGGATGTAGCCGCACTCGGAGATTGATTTAAAGCGAAATTTAAAGCCCACCCAAGATTTTGGGTGGTCTTTTTGTTTTGCGCAAATCTCAAGGTCGATTAGTGATCCCCTACGATTTAGAAAAAATTGGATAAATATTTTGGTAAGGGGGATAGAAGCATTGGGCAGTAATTATAAATTAGTAGATATCTCGTTTCGCATATTGGAGCGAAACGGGTTAGAAGAAAATCAAAATCAATGCTTTAAGGGGGATATTTCATCCCCCTTTCTCAAGAAGTCGGATCGTAGCCATGTCGTTCTGTGAGCCAAGGAGTTGTTCCATGGAGTTGTCTTCCTAAGACCGCTTGGCCTCCGACTTATTGATTTTGATTTTCTTCTAACCCGTTTCGCTCCAATATGCGAAACGAAATATCTACTAATTTATAATCACTGCCCAATGCTTCCATAAGTCGGATCTAGCCATGTCGTTCTGTGAGCCAAGGAGTTGTTCCATGGAGTTGTCTTCCTA
>JAZQLL010000062.1:0-2679 GCA_045542675.1 Oscillospiraceae bacterium | reverse complement strand
GTTTCTGTCTGTCTTACCAATACTGTTTGAAGACTGAACCCAGCTTCCTGCTCCGCCATTGACCGAGCCGAATGCTACATATTCCTCATTGGGAACCTCAAGTGCGAAGTACGCGTCATCATTTTTGCCGGATGCATAGTCACCAGATGCAAAAGAGAACACACTGACCTGTGTTATAACCATTGCAACGGTGAGAATGGCAGCAACAATCTTTTTCGAAAGTTTCATATTCACCATTTTCCTTTCTTATATGAATTTTCTTTCTTAAACAATATCAACAATCATAATCTAGAAGCGCCGAAAAGGCATACTACTCCTACTTTATAATCTTACAAACAATATATCACAAAAAGCTTTTTTTGTAAACAAAATAGGATGCATTTTCTCATTTTCGGCGATATACACAATTCATACCTAAACATTTTATATAAAATGCAAATTTACCCACCAAAAATTCCTTGTTTTTTTGCCTCGAAATCACATTTTTCTCTCGGAAACAAGTCCATCTTGAAGTTCTCCAAGATACTCGAACGCCTTACCGGTTCCCACCACGACACATTTATCAGGATTTTCAGGGTAGACCGTCTTTATTCCCGTTCTTTCCTCGATAAGCTGGGCAAGTCCGCAAACGAGGGCGCCGCCACCTGTCATATATATTCCCTGCTCGGAAATATCCGACACGAGTTCGGGTGGTGTTCTATCCAAAGTAGCGATAACAGCATCAACAATTTCCCTAAAGTTATCATCGAAATATCCTCTGACTTCCTTAGGGTCGACCTTTATCATTTCGGGCATACCCGTCATAGCATTTTTACCCTTTACCTCTATCATTTCGTTGTTTTCAAGGGCAGAGCGAAGCGAGATTTTAACCCTCTCCGCCATTCTCGAACCGATAAAGAGGTTATAGTTTTGCTTTATTGACTTAACGATAGTTTCATCAAAGGTATTACCTGCTATTTTAAGCGACACCGACTCTGCGATTCCACCGAGAGTAATAACGGCAATATCTGCAGTTCCGCCACCGATGTCGAGAATCATATTTCCCTGAGGCTTTAAAACATCGATTCCGGCGCCGATAGCCGCCGCCATAGGCTCCTCGATGGTAACTACGCTTTTAGCACCTGCCGCGTCCGCCGCCTCTACTACCGCCTGGCGCTCAACCTCTGTAACCTCGGACGGAATACAAATGGCAACTCGTGGGCGGAAAATGCGGTTTGTGCAGGATTTCTCAACGAAATATTTTATCATTTTCTGACAGCTCTTGATTTCGGCGATAACGCCCTTCTCAAGAGGTCTTGTTGCGACTATATGTGACGGCGTTCTGCCTATCATAGTCTGCGCCTCGCTACCTACTGCAACAACATTTCCTGTTCTTGTATTAAGTGCGATAACAGAGGGCTCACTTATAACGATTTCTCCCCCGACATAAACCTGCACTGTAGCGGTTCCTAAATCTATTCCAATGTCAAGCGGCATAGTAAAAACTCCTTTTTGCAATGTGGTTATATTTTAACCGATTTTATAATATTTTTCAAGAATTTTAAGGCAAAAAATTAAAATCCAAACTCCTCAAATTCCGCCAAACTTTCTTTTAAAAACGGTGCAAGGGCGGTGTATCTTTCTATCTTACGATTGTTCTGCACCATACGTGCTACCGCCTGCTCGTCGCCTACGATTATAAGGTTTTCTTTTGCTCTCGTAACGGCGGTGTAAAGAAGGTTTCGGTAATAAAGTTTATCAAAATATTTAAACAGCGGCAAAACCGCCATTTTGTACTCACTACCCTGACTTTTATGCACAGTTATAGCGTAGGCGTGCTCAAGTTCGGGGAGCATCTCAAAGGGGTAATCTACCTCGCGGTCATCAAATCTTATGCGGAGCAAACTACTAAGTCTATCCACCGCGACTATCTGCCCGATATCGCCGTTATAGATACCAAGTCCGTTTTCTCCATTATCCTTGACCCACATAATATCATAATTATTTTTTATCTGCATTACCCTATCGCACTGCCTGAAAATAACTCCCGCAAAGCGATATTCGCCCTTACTTTTATCGGGCGGATTTAAAACTGCCTGCAATCTGCGATTCAGTTCAAACGTGCCATTTTCACCCTTTCGCCCCGGGCAAAGCACCTGAATATCGTGCATGGGCGAAACGCCGTAGGCTTTAGGTAACCTTCTGGCGCACAGGTCGACCACCGTATCCGAGGTCTGTTCGGCGCTATCGCGATGCAGAAAGAAAAAGTCATTTGTCTTGTGATGAAGTTCGGGCAGCTCACCCTTCACAATAAGGTGGGCGTTAGTTACTATCATACTCTCGGCGGCCTGGCGGAAAACCTCGGTTAGTTTTACCGTCGGCACAAAATCGTCTGCAGAAAGGTCTTTTAAGACCCTGCCTGCGCCGACCGAGGGGAGCTGGTCGCTATCGCCGACTAAAATGAGTCTGCAATGCGGCGGCATAGCGCGAAGGAGCGATGCAAACAAGATTACATCGACCATTGAGATTTCGTCCACAATGACAACATCGGCTTTAAGGGGATTTTCCTCATTTCTCTGAAATTTCGGAATATCATTATCCGAAAATGCCACTTCCAAAAGCCTATGTATAGTCTTAGCCTCACGGCCGGTTACCTCGCTCATTCTCTGGGCGGCTCTGCCGGTTGGCGCTGCTAAGAGA
>JAZQLL010000061.1:0-16518 GCA_045542675.1 Oscillospiraceae bacterium | reverse complement strand
GAGGGAATACTCGAGGTCTCAACCTTAGAACTTTCCACATCACTGCTTGTAATTTCAGATGTAGTAATACCGTTTGAATTATTGTTTTTGAATGCAGGTTTACATCCAGCAAAAAGGGGGATTAAAATGAATATTGCAAGGGTAAGTGCTAAAATCCTCTTTTTCATTTTGTTTTCTCCTTGTTGTAAGTAGAGGTCATATAGACTATACCATTTATATCCTTTAAACACAATATGAAAGTACGAATAGATCTCTATTTTTGTAATAGTTTCCAAAATGAATAAAATATTTTGTGTAAAATGCCTTAAGAGACCCGCTCTGATGGTTTGAGCGGGTCTGCGGATAGGATTTTATTTAAGATAAATATGACGGGAGAGACCGCCTATATAAATAGGTGTAAGTTCGGCTTGGATAAGAGGACGGGCGTAGGATAGAAACTCGGGCAACATATCGGTGCGGCTCTCGTTTATAAACGATAGTGGCACCTTTTTTTCTAAATTTGCAATCTTTTTAACATCGTGCACCTCGGTTGTGCATTGATACGGGTCGTTCGAAATTCTTTTGAGAGTGATAACTGCGCCGCTTTGCCCCGAAAATGCCGCCCGTACCGCCGCTCCGCCGACCTGATATGCCTCGGTTATGTCGGTGCGGCTTGTAAGATGGGCGGCGCACCTTTGTAAGATAGAAAGCTCAACCGAGCGCACCTTGGTATCGAAATTTTTTGAAACCTCGTTGCAAAGAAATCTGGCCGTTCCCGTAAGGCTTTTGTGCCCGAATGCATCAACAAAATGAGCATCGTCGGAAAGTTCGCAAACATATCTTCCATCAGCAAGTTTCACTCCCTCTGAAACTGCGATAACAATGGATTTTTTCTCTTTCTGCATTTTTTCAACCTTGGAGAGAAATCCTTCTAGGGTAAAGGGGATTTCGGGGAGGCAAATCATATCAACCCCCTCGCAGTCTTCACTTTTTGAGAGCGCCGCCGCAGCGGTAAGCCAACCTGCATTTCTGCCCATTGTTTCAACTATCGTGACGTACGGAGTGCCGTAAACTGTGGCATCGCGGATAAGTTCTTTCATAACAACCGCAATGTATTTCGCCGCCGAACCGTAACCTGGGGTGTGGTCGGTAATTTCCAGATCGTTGTCAATAGTCTTGGGCACACCCACAAAACGTATGTCGCTGTTTATCCTCTCGCCGTAGGCAGATAACTTCATAATAGTGTCCATACTGTCATTGCCGCCGATGTAGAAAAAATAACCGATGTCACGTTTTTTGAGTATGTCGAAAATTTTTCTGTAAACCTGCTCGTCGCTCTCCACATCGGGTAACTTAAAACGGCAGGAGCCTAAAAACGAAGAGGGCGTGCGCTTTAAAAGTTCAATTTCAAGACTCGAGCAGAACTGCTCGGACAAATCGATGATTTTCCCATCCAAAAGCCCTTTTATTCCGTTAACCATTCCTAAAACTTTGTCGGCACCGCGGTTTTTAGCCGCCTCATAAACCCCCGCAAGACTCGAGTTTATAACCGAGGTAGGACCACCGCTTTGTCCGACTATTACATTTTTACCCATAAAAACACCTCACATTAGTTTAGTTTACCCACTTTTATTACAATATGAAAATGTTATTCTTGCAAATAGTAAACTTATATCGCGGCATGAGCGAGATAATTAAATTGTATGTATAAATTAACGGGCGGCTGAAGGAGCCTGCTACCACATATTAGTTTTAGGGAGTAATGAATAATGAAAAAGCTGTTTCGTGAAGCAAAACAAACAAAACCGTCAAGTCAACGCTCGGCGGTTTCTTTGAAAAAGTGTAGGGAACGGCATTTATGACGTTCCGTTTTGCTTTGTGGCTTGTCGGCGGGCGCCAAGCCCTACGGTTTAAGGGAAGTTGGGCAAACATTTGGTAAGGGGGATAAAAGCATTGAGCAGATAATGTATGTCAGCAGTTGCTTCGTTTCGCTTATCGTAGCGAAACGGGTTTGCAAACAATATAATTCAATGCTTTAAGGGGGATATTCCATCCCCCTTTTTTAAGGCAATCTTTGCCTTCTTTCTGTTGCCTTGGACAGAAAGAAGGTGCCCCTCGCGGCATGAGCGAGATAACTAAATTGTATACATAAATTGAATGGCAATCGAGGGCCGTCCCTCACGTAATACGTTTTTACTATTAATCACTTGCTGGGTTCTCTCCCTCAGTCATTTTTTAAAAAAATGATGGCCCCCTCTAGTGAGGGGGCCGAGAATTTCAATCTTCTTCTAATAATTTGGATGGTGGAATATTAAGAACTTGGGCGATTTTAAATAAAGTTTCAAGTGATACGCCCCTAACAGTTCCGGTTCCTTCAACTTGGCCTATGAAGTTCACACTTTTATCAATCAATTCAGCAAAAACCTCTTGTGTGTATCCTGCTTTCTTTCTGTAATAGGCAATTTTTAATCCTAACGTAATGTAACGCTCAGGAAATTCGGTAGTCACTTTATCGCCTCCTTTAACTATTAATATTCTATCAACAAACAAAATAAATTATAACTGATTTAAAATCAGTAAATATTTACTTTAAATCAGTAATAATGTATAATATGTGTAACATTTATTTTTGATTGGAGATATTAATGATTAAAAGAACCTGTTGTTTTATCGGTCACAGAACGATAAACGAGACCGAGGAACTAAAAACACAATTATATGAGATTATAGAAAAACTAATCGTAAATGATAATGTGGATACATTTTTATTCGGGAGTAAAAGTCAGTTTAACAGTCTTTGTCACCGGATTGTCACAAAAATAAAAGAAAAATACCCATACATAAAACGAGTTTATGTACGGGCGGAACATCCCTTTATCAGCGACAGTTATAAAGCATATCTTTTGGAAAATTACGAGCAAACTTACTATCCCGAGCATATTATCGGCTCAGGTAGGGCAACATATGTAGAACGCAATATTGAAATGATAGACAAAAGCAGTTTTTGTATCGTTTACTTTAGTGAAGAATATTTGCCTAAAAACCGTAAAAGCGGAACGGGAATAGCGCTTAATTACGCAAAAAAGAAAAATAAGAATGTTATTATATTGCCATAGTCAGATTTAGTCAGTGTAAAAAAACAGAGCAGATTTCAAGAGAAATCTGCTCTATATTTATACTAATTCTTAAGACTTTGTAAGGGGGCGGGGATATGTCCGCCGCGGGAAATAAACTTTAAGGGCGATGCTGTACTAACCGGCATAACAGGTCCCTCGCCGAGCAGTCCGCCAAAGGAAAGAGAGTCGCCAACCTTCTTGCCGATAGCAGGGATAATGCGAGCGGCGGTGGTCTTGAAGTTTGCCATTCCGATTGCCGCCTCGTCAGCAATAATTGCCGAGATAACCTCTGCGGGTGTATCACCCGGGATAACTATCATATCAAGTCCTACCGAGCAAACTGCGGTCATAGCCTCAAGTTTTTCGATTGAAAGTGTACCGTTTGTAGCGGCGGCTATCATGCCTGCGTCCTCGGTAACGGGGATAAATGCTCCCGAAAGTCCGCCAACACTTGATGATGCCATAACGCCGCCTTTTTTAACGGCATCATTTAAGAGGGCAAGGGTAGCGGTTGTTCCCGCGCTTCCGCACTGCGAAAGACCGATTTCCTCTAAAATGTGCGCCACACTGTCGCCAATTGCGGGCGTGGGAGCAAGCGAGAGGTCAACTATTCCAAAAGGAACGCCGAGTCTCTTGGATGCCTCTTGAGCCACAAGCTGTCCCATTCTTGTAATCTTGAATGCGGTACGCTTAATGAGTTCCGAAACCTCGGTTATATTTAAGTCCTTTCCTTTTTCAAGGGCGGATTTTACAACTCCGGGACCTGAAACGCCGACATTTATAACGCAATCGGGCTCGCTTACGCCGTGAAAGGCGCCTGCCATAAAGGGATTATCCTCGGGGGCGTTGCAAAGCACAACAAGTTTGGCAGGACCGATGCAGTTTCTGTCTGCGGTAATCTCTGCCGCTTTTCTTATAACATTACCCATAAGAGCCACTGCATCAAGATTGATGCCTGCCTTACTCGAGCCGATGTTTACGGATGCGCAGATATTATTTGTAACCGACAAAGCCTCGGGGATACTCTCGATAAGTTCGCGGTCGCCTGCGGCGAAGCCTTTTTGAACAAGCGCCGAGTAACCGCCGATAAAGTTAACTCCGACATCATCGGCACAGCGCTGAAGCGTTTTAGCAAACTTAACGGGATTCTGCTCCTTGCAAGCGGCAGAAACGAGGGCGATGGGAGTAACCGAAATTCGCTTGTTTATAATGGGAATTCCGTACTCGCGCTCAATATCCTGACACACAGAAACGAGATTTTTAGCCTTTGTGGTAATTTTCTTATAAACCTTCTCACAAGCGCGGTCGATATCACTGTCGGCACAGTCTAAAAGGGAAATACCCATAGTAACTGTTCGGATATCCAGATGCTCGTCAGATATCATATGTATAGTTTCAAGAATATCTTTTGTATTAATCATAAAAACTCCTACTTAGATGCGGTGCATCGAATTAAAAATATCTTCGTGCATGGTCTTAATCTGCATTCCGATGCTCTCACCGAATTTTTCCATCTCGGCGGCAAAATCGCCGAATTTTATATCAACATCTGAAATGTCAACGAGCATAATCATTGTAAACATATCTCTTAAAACGGTTTGCGAAACATCAATAATATTAACATTGTGGTCGGCACATTTTGTGGAAATGTCCTTAAGGATTCCAACCTTATCCTTTCCAACAACACTGATTACTGCTTGCATAATATCACTCCTTCTAAATCATTTTACCACAAAAAAAGAAAAAAGCAATATTAATCGTGTTAAAAAATTGTCAAATACTGTAAAATAAACCTTAAATGCGGTTGACTTTTGTGCTCAAAATGTTATATAATGAATTTGATTTCGGATTAATTCGGAAACAATAAGATTTTACACCGAAAAGGGTGATAAATGTGAAATATTTAGTACTGCTTTGTGACGGTATGGCAGATTGGGATAATGAGATTCTCGGCGGCTCTACGCCCATGAAACTTGCTAAGAAACCCAATATAGACTACTGCGCAAAACATGGCGAGGTGGGACTTGTTAAAACAGTTGCCGATGGCTTTAAGCCAGGTAGCGACGTTGCAAACCTGACCGTTATGGGCTATGACCCCCGCCTTTACTATACAGGCAGGTCTCCGCTCGAGGCGGCCAGCATCGGTGTTCGGATGGAAGAAAACGATATTGCAACCCGTTGTAACCTCGTTACATTAAGCGAAGGAGAGCCTTACGAGGAAAAAACCATACTGGATTACTGTGCCGATGATATTTCCTCTCAGGAATCTAAGATTTTAATTGAGTACATAGAAGAGAATTTGTCACAAGAGGATCTTCATTTCTTCTTCGGCGTAAGTTACCGCCATTGCCTGCTTTACAAAAACGGACTCGGCGATAACTTTGAGCTTACTCCGCCGCACGATATTACCGGCAAAAAGATAACCGAATATCTTCCTAAGAACGAGCGTTTTCTCGATCTCATGAAGAAAAGTTACGACCTTTTAAAAGACCACCCCGTAAATGTGGAGAGAGTAAAAAAAGGTCTTCGCCCTGCAAATAGTATCTGGCTTTGGGGTAGCGGTAAAAAGAGCGTTATGACTCCCTTTAAAGAAAAGTTTGGGCTTAGCGGCGCCGTAATTTCTGCGGTTGACCTTATTAAAGGCATCGGCGTGCTGACCGAAATGAAGGTTATTGAGGTGCAAGGCGCGACGGGCTATATAGACACCAACTTTGATGGCAAGGCGCAGGCGGCAATAAGAGCCTTTAAAGATGGAACAGAACTTATTTACCTGCATGTTGAGGCACCCGATGAGTGCGGACATAGGTTTGAGGCGCAAAATAAAATTCGCGCTATTGAACTTATTGATGAAAAGGTGCTCGCTCCCGTAAAAGAGTACCTGAACGGATGCGGCGAGGATTATAAGATTATGATTCTCCCCGACCACGCAACTCCACTTGAGATAAAAACTCACTCCTCAGAGCCCGTTCCGTATGTACTTTACAAAAAGAGCGCGGAGAGGGAAAGCGGTGTTGATTCGGTAAACGAGGAGAGCGCCAAGCAGACACAAATTTATGTAGATGAAGGCTCAGAACTTATGAGCCGTTTTATAAACAAATAAGAAAGGTAGGGCTAATATGGAAATCATCAAAGAATATCCGATAGAGTTCGTTTGCTTACTCGGTGTTGCAATCGTTTTCGTTGGGCTTATTTGTATCGTTCTTTTGTGTAAGATTTTGAGCGCCCTTTGTAATCTCGGAACAAAATCTGAGGCAAAGGTAGAGGCACCTGTCAGTGCGCCTACAGTAGCGCAGCCTACACAAAATATTCCTAACCGCAAAAAGATAGTTGCGGCAGTTTCCGCGGCAATTGCGGAAGAACTCGGAACAGATGTTTCGGCAATCAGAATTGTGTCACTTAAAAAAATATAAGGAAAAGGTGAATTATTATGACAAAGTATAGAGTAAATGTAAATGGCGAAATGTTCGAAGTTGAGGTTGAGCTTATGGGTTCTGCACCCTCTGCTCCTGCAGCAGCTCCCGCTCCCGCAGCGGCCCCTGCACCTGCAGTAGCTCCTGCTCCCGCTCCCGCAGTAGCAGGTGGTGAGCCCTTAAATAGCCCCATGCCCGGAACAATCCTTGCAGTTAATGTTCAGGCAGGCGACAGCGTTAAAAAAGGTCAGGTTCTCTTTATCTTAGAGGCTATGAAAATGGAAAACGAAATTATGGCTCCCGCAGATGCAACTATCGCTTCTGTTGCAGTAACAAAAGGCGCAGCAGTTGATAGCGGCGCAGTTCTCTGTACATTCGCATAACCCCTTTTGTATTTAGGAGAATTATTATGGAACAAATATTGGAATTTATAGAGCAAACGGGCTTCTATATGCTTATTGCAGGCTTCGCGGAAAAGTGGGGCAATATCGTAATGATATTAGTTTCACTACTGCTTCTCTGGCTTGCAATAAAGAAAAAATTTGAGCCTCTTTTGCTTGTTGGTATAGCATTTGGAATGCTGCTTACAAACCTTCCCGGCGCCGAGATGTATCATAGTGAACTCTGGCTTTCTTTTATGAATGGTGAGATAGGTTACGGAGAAATTATGAAGTCCGGTGGACTTTTAGACTATCTCTATATAGGCGTTAAAACCTGTATTTATCCCTGCCTTATCTTCCTGGGTATCGGCGCTATGACCGATTTCGGTCCCCTTATCTCAAATCCCAAGAGTCTTTTGCTTGGAGCGGCTGCTCAGATAGGTATTTTTGCGACATTTGCGGCGTGCGCAGGTCTTTTAGGCTTTACACAAGCAGAGGCGGCTTCTATCGGTATTATCGGCGGAGCAGATGGTCCTACCGCTATATTTACAACATCACAGCTTGCGCCTCATCTTTTAGGCCCCATCGCTGTTGCGGCGTACTCTTATATGGCGCTCGTTCCCGTAATTCAGCCGCCCATTATGCGCCTTCTTACAACTAAGAAAGAGCGCGAAATAGTTATGAAACCGCTTCGTGAGGTTTCAAAAATAGAGAAAATAATATTCCCCATAGCAGTTACAATCTTTGTAGCGCTCCTTGTTCCTTCGGCAACTCCTCTTGTAGGTTGCCTTATGCTCGGAAACCTCTGGAAAGAGTCGGGCGTTGCGGATCGTCTTTGCAAAACCGCGCAGAATGAGCTTATGAATATTGTTACTATATTCCTCGGCATCTCGGTTGGTGCAACCGCTACTGCAAGCTCCTTCCTCAATCTGCAGACCATACTTATTATGATAGTTGGTATCGTAGCTTTCGGTTGCGGAACTGCAGGCGGCGTGCTTCTTGCAAAGTTTATGAATCTGTTTACAAAGAACAAGATAAATCCCCTTATCGGTTCGGCAGGTGTTTCCGCTGTTCCTATGGCGGCCCGTGTTTCGCAGGCGGAGGGACAGAAGGCAAATCCTTCAAACTTCCTTCTTATGCACGCTATGGGTCCCAATGTTGCCGGTGTTATCGGCTCAGCTATCGCCGCAGGCGTGCTCATCGCACTCTTCGGGGCGTAATGTAAAGGAGTTTTACAAATGGCAAATAAACTTTATATAACTGATACAATTCTTCGTGACGCGCATCAGTCACAGGCGGCAACCAGAATGAAGCTTTCTGATATGCTTCCCGCTTGTGAAATGCTCGATGAGGTCGGATATTGGTCGCTCGAGTGTTGGGGCGGTGCAACCTTTGATGCTTGTATGCGCTTCTTAAACGAAGACCCCTGGGAGCGCCTTCGCGCACTTAAAAAGGCTATGCCCAAAACTAAACTTCAGATGCTCCTTCGCGGACAGAACTTACTCGGCTATAAGCACTATGCCGATGATGTTGTTGACGCATTTGTCGGAAAGTCTATCGAAAACGGTATCGAGGTTATCCGTGTTTTCGATGCGCTTAATGATATAAGAAACATTGAGCAGGCAGTTAAAAGCATAAAGAAGTACGGCGGACATTGTGAGGCGGCTATGAGTTACACCACAAGCCCCGTACATAATGAGGAGTATTTTGTAAACCTTGCAAAGAGTTTTGAAGAACTCGGAGCTGATACAATCTGTATCAAGGATATGGCAAACCTTCTTCTCCCCGTTGATGCTTATAACCTTATAAAGAAACTTAAGGAAAAGGTGAATGTGCCCATTCATCTTCACACCCATAATACAACCGGTACAGGCGATATGATTAATCTCATGGCCGCTTGGGCAGGCGTTGATATTGTTGACTGCGCGCTTTCGCCTCTTGCAAACGGTACTTCCCAGCCTGCAACCGAGTCGCTCGTTGCAACCCTTCAGGGTACAGACCGCGACACAGGTCTTGACCTTAAAAAGCTTTCGGATGCCGCTGCATACTTCAGAGGTGTTGCCGATAAGATGCAGAAAGAGGGAACACTTGATCCGAAAGTACTTAAGATTGATGTTAATACCCTTTTATATCAGGTTCCCGGCGGAATGTTATCTAACCTCATTTCACAGCTTAAGCAGGCAAATGCCGAGGATAAATATTATGAGGTATTAGAAGAAATCCCCCGCGTTCGTGAGGATTTCGGATTCCCACCGCTTGTAACCCCCACAAGCCAGATTGTAGGAACTCAGGCAGTTCTTAACGTGCTTATGGGCGAGAGATATAAGATGGTTTCTAAAGAGTCTAAGGGACTTCTTCGCGGCGAGTACGGTAGAGTTCCCGGCAAAGTAAATGAGGAAGTCAGAACAAAGGCAATCGGTGACGATAGCATCATCGCTTGCCGCCCTGCAGACCTTCTTAAGCCTGAAATGGAAAAATATAAGGCTGAGGCAGGCGATATGGCAAAATGCGATGAGGATGTATTAAGTTACGCTCTCTTCCCGCAGGTTGCCGAAAAATTCCTTACAAATCGCGATAAGATAGAGGAGCCTGCCCCCGAAGTTCGCGAGCTTTATGTTGAGGATCTTTCCATCTAATAATTCACCTGAAAAGCGGATGCACTAGGCATCCGCTTTTTTGTCTTTAAATATGAATAAAGAGCAAACTCAGTCAACCCCCTATAATTTGACTAATTACAAAAACTGTGCTATAATAAGCATAACTTTAAAATAGGAGAACTATGTATGATTATTTCCCCGTCAATTTTGGCCTGCGATTTCTCGCATCTTGCCGATGAGGTTTCGAAAGTTTCTGATGCGGGCGCTCAGTGGCTTCATATAGATGTGATGGACGGGCATTTTGTGCCCAATATAACTCTCGGTCCCGATATTGTAAAAAGCATCAGGGATAAAAGCGAGGCGTTTTTTGATGTTCATCTTATGATTAGCGACCCTCTTAAATACACTGAGGATTTCGCAAATGCAGGAGCCGACCTTATTACATTTCATATAGAGGCACCTGTTGATACATTTGAGACTATAAAAAAGATTAAGAGCCTTGGAAAAAAAGTGGGCCTTTCGGTAAAACCGGGCACTCCTGCACAGGTTTTAGAGCCGTTTATAGATGATCTTGACCTCGTGCTTGTTATGACTGTTGAGCCAGGATTTGGTGGCCAGAGTTTTATGGAAAATCAGGTGCCTAAAATAGCACAGATAAAAGAAATGGCAAAAAGACACAACAAAGAACTTTACATAGAGGTCGATGGGGGAATATCTCCCAAAACCGCGCCGATTGTAAAAAAAGCGGGCGCCAACGTGCTCGTTGCAGGCTCGGCAATATTTAAATCGGATGATTACAGCAAGGTTATAAAAGAACTTTGCTAAATGGGAGGTGCCCAATTTGAAAGAAATGCTCGGTAGGGGACTTGTACTTCAGCAGTTTAAAGAACCCGCCATATCAAAAGAAATAGAGCGATATTACGGTGTTAAAACCGTTTTTCTTCCGGTTTCGGAAGATATATGTGTAAAACCCAACGAAAAACTTAAAATAGGACAGCTCGTTTCAAAAGGGCAGTACCCCGATAGCGTTGATTCCTTTGCAAGTGTAGAGGGAGTAGCCTCTTGTGTCGGCGGTTTTGACCTTGAAAAGTTTGAGGGACAGCGTTTCTTGAGGGTTGATGCAACGTCAGAAACAGAGCCCTTTGATATGCAGTGGCTAAATGCTCATGAACCTTCGGATGAGGATATAGAGTTTGCCGCAAAAAACTGCGGAATTATTAATACGACGGGTAAAATAACCCTTTCCCAGCTCATCGAACAGTATCCCAGAGGCGTAAAAAATCTTGTTATTGATGCTACCGACGATGAGCCGTATGTAAGTAGCAGAATTATTCAGTTGCTTTTCCGAGGTGGACATATAGCGCCCGCAATCCGCGCCCTTAATAAGATTTTCCGAGCGAAAAATATTTGGATTGAGGTATTTAAATATAACGGCGATATCACTGTTAAAATCCCTGAATCTGTCGGCGGTTATGAGGTGCGCGAGAGTAAGAGGAAATATCCTGTTTCCCGTATGCACAAGAACACTGATGACACAGTTTATCTCGATATCGGCGCCCTTTTAAGTTTCTTTTACTCGGCGTCCTATAAAAAGCCCTGGACAAACACTATCGTTACAGTCGCGGGCGACTGTGTTAAATGCCCTTGTAATTTGGAAGTACCCGTCGGAACTCCGATAGGCGATATACTGAACTTCTGCAAGCTCAAATGCCGTCCTAAGACCATTATTTTGGGCGGTAGCATGACCGGTTACGAAATTGACGGAACAGATACACCGGTATTGCGCTCGACAAAGGCAATTCTGGCTTTCTCGGATGAACTTTCCTATGAGGAAACTACCTGTATCGGTTGTGGAAAATGTATTGATGTTTGCCCCGAAAAATTGCTTCCGTACTATATATATACCTATTATCTTGACAATAATATAGAAAAACTTTACAGACTTTCTGCCGATAAATGCATCGAGTGCGGTAGTTGCAGTTTCATCTGTCCCGCAAAGATAGACTTAAGGCAGTATGTTAAAAAGTCAAGAAGAACGCTGTTAAAGGAGATGTGGCAAAATGAGCAGAACGACCAAGATAACCAAAGCGCCGTTTCTGAGAAGTGAGTTTACCGTTCAGTCGCTCATGTGGGACATGCTTATAGTAATGCCCTTTTTATATATAATGCCGATCTTCTTTTACGGATTTCGCGTCCTCAAAAGCCTTATAATATCTCTAACAGTAAGTTACTGGCTGGATATGTTGTGCATAAGGTTTCGCGATAAAAAGTTTAATTTCGGCGAACTGTCTTCGCTCGTAACAGGAGCCATAATCCCGCTTCTTTTACCCGCGTCAATAAACGCGTGGATAATAGTTGCGGCGGACATTATCGCAATTTTGGTTGCAAAGCACCCCTTTGGCGGTCTTGGTAACACCCCCTTTAACTGCGCCGCAGTAGGATACTGCTTTGCGGCAATTTCCTGGTCTGACAAGGTTTTTGCCTTTACAAAGCCTATGCAGTGGCTCAATATATTCGGTTCGGTTGAATCGAGCGCTAATTTTGTTGACACAGCCGCACAAAACCTTGCCAATGGCGGTAGACCTCTGCTTGACCCCTTTGATATCATTTCGGGTAACGTAGCAGGCGCGGCAGGAGCCACCTGTCTTATTGTAATTCTGGCGGCAGCGATTTATCTTATTTTTAAGCATACAATCACAATTCAAATCCCCCTTGGAGTACTTCTCGGAGCGGCAGTTTTTGCCTTTATTTTCCCGAGAATTACCACCGGAAGATTTGAATCGGTGTGGTTTGAACTTACCTCAGGAGTGCTTATTTTTGGCGCCGTATTTATGGCAACCGAACCTTCAAGCAGCCCTAAACATCCGCATGCTAAGTGGATATACGGCGCACTGATTGGCATAATAACTATGCTTTTCAGACATTTTGGAAAGGTTGAAATAGCATTCCCGTTTGCGCTTATCATAGCAAACTCCTTTACACCTCTGGTTGATAAAATAGGAACAGGAATCGATACCTACACAGACATTCCTTCTCTTATTCCCAAATTCTTAAGAAAGAGGGAGGATAGAAAGAATGAAAAAGAATAAAAAATCCTTTTTAAATAAGGTGCTCTCTATAGCTGAAAAGTGTTATAACACAGTAAAGAACTTTGTGTCCTCAAACCCTGTGCTTATCGGCGGACTTTCGCTCGGCCCCGTAATCGCAATAAGCCAGTCGCTTAAAGCGGGCGTTTCACTTTCGGTAGCCTTTTCGATTATCATAATCCCAACCCTTGTAGTAATGGGTTGTATACCCGTAAAACTCTCTAAGAGTGTCCGCGTAATTTTGTGTTGCGCCATTTCGGCAGTGTTTTTTATCCCTGCTTTCTGGTTTGCAAAAACTATTTTCCCCGAGGTTAACGATAAGGTGGGCGTATTTTTGCCGCTTATGGTTGTAAACCCCATCATCAGTAACCGCTCGGCAGAATCCATGAAAGGCTTTGTGCCCTTCACAAGTCTTAAGAACGGACTTAAAACTGCACTTGGATTTTCGCTTGTTATGTGCATCGTTTCCGCAGTTCGCGAAGTCTTGGGTAGCGGTAGTCTGTGGGGAGCGCCCATAGGAAATCTTCGCGGCAATGTTTCCTTCCTTCTTCCTTTTATGGGCTTTATAATCCTTGGATTTGTTGCCGCAGGAGCCAGAAAACTTGCTAATATTTCGGTTAAAGCGGATATTAAAGCGGATAAGGAGGGCGAGAGATAATGCAATTTCTTGTAACATTTTTCTATGCCGCTCTTGCCGCCGTATTCTTTGAGAATATCATCTTTACAAGAGCGCTTGGCACCAGCCGACTTTTAACGGTCGTAAAATCGCCTAAAACAATGCTCAAATTCGGAGCGCTCCTTACCTGCATTACAACCGCTTCGGGCGCGCTCGCGTGGGCGGCAAATCTTTTGATAGGTAAACTTTCGTTTAAACTTTATATAGAACCGCTCGTTTTTGTTGCTGTTCTTATTATAGTTTACATTCTTACAAGTATAATTTTGTACTTCTTGTTCCCCAAAACCTATCGTAAAATGAGTGAAATTCTGCTTCTCGCAGTTTTCAACTGCGCATCACTGGGCGCGATACTGCTTCCTGCACATAACTCGCTTATGAGCGTTGAGGCAAGTCTTGCAACCTGGCTGGGTTACTCATTCGGTACCGGCGTTGCGTTTTTCCTCGCAAGTTTGCTCGTTTTCGAGGGTACAAGAAAACTTAAGGGAAGTCACATCCCCGCACCCTTCAGAGGACTTCCCGCAACCCTTATTTATATTGGAATCTTATCGCTTGCGTTCTATGGCCTTATCGGTCATGAACTGCCATTTTAGAGAAAGGGGAGAGTAGCTTGGCACGTAAAAATAAGGGATATAAAATCGAAAGTTACGGTAGAATTTTTGATTCGTCTTCGCGTCGCCGTAAAAAGCGTGTGCGTAATACCATAATTTTTATCATCGTTATTGCTCTGCTCGTATTTTTGGGTTATAGTATGGCAGGTCCCCTTAAAAATCTCATAAAGGGTCAAAAAACAGAGGTCCCAGGTAGCTCAAGTATGCAAACTTCTTCAGAGATTACTTCCTCGGCTATCGCAGAGCCTGAAAAGAAACCTTCCTTGGTCTCGGATATCGTAAATGTTTCTGTGGCGTACCTGCCCAGAGAAATCGCGGCAGATGAAACAAGGCTTAGCGCATATCTTGATAATATCAAAAAACTTGGATATAACACAGTTGTGGTTGAACTTAAGGACGATACGGGTAATATCTACTTCGCCGCAAAAAATGAGATGGCAAACACAGTAGGCGCAGTTTCATCTGCTCCTCTGGATGTTACCTCGATTGTGTCCAAAATCAAGGATGCTGGTCTTACCCCCGTAGCCGAGATTCACGCCTTTAAGGATAGACTTGCTACCAAAAACGGCGATGCTAAGATAAAATATAAAGGTCAGGAAGGCTGGAGCTGGTTCGATGCCGCAAACGGTAAACCCTGGCTCAATCCTTATAGTGATGCGGCTCAGGGCTATGTTACCGCGCTTTCTTTGGAACTTGTGGATTTAGGCTTCGAAAATATTATGGTTTCGAGCATTATGTTCCCGCAGGTGTTCGGCTTTTCCTCTGCTGATTTCGGCCCTAAAGAGCAAACTGTTTCTCACGCCGATATTTTAGCGCAGTATACAGCAGCACTTAAAACCGCCCTTAATGAGAAGGGCGCCACCTTGCTCCTTGGCTATGACAGTGCTCAGGCTCAAAAGGAAAATAATGTAATTTACGGCGCGGCAAACCCCGTTTTGAAATTCTCGGCAGATGTATTCGTACCGAATGTATCTCTCACCGCAGATAATGGTGCCGAACTTGCAAAGTATGTAAATGATTTAAAGGCGCTAAAGCCACAGAGCGTGGTTTTGGTTAAGTATGCGCCCGTAAGCGTTGATGGACTTGCGTTTACAAAAGAGCAAATTGATGCTCAGAACAGCGTTTTGCTCGAGTGCGGAGTGTATGTTTGCGAACAAAGCGGAAATTATATTGGTTAAACTAAAAAGTGTTCCTTTCGGGGAACACTTTTTTGCTCGAAACATAAAAAGTTTACAATATTTTTCTTGACCCAAAAAAATAAAAGGAATATAATAATAAAGTTAGGAATAAAAAGGAAAAAAATATCTCAAAGAAAGGAGATAGCCATGATAAAGAAACTCGTCGGCTCAATAAGAGAATATAAGCTGCCATCGATAATAACACTGATTTTTATCACTTTGGAAGTTCTCATCGAAGTTTATATTCCTACTACCATTGCCGACCTTGTAAACACCATAAATGCGGGTGCCAAAACCGGAATTGAAATGTCCGAAATCATAAAGCCCGGTGTAACCCTTTTTGTGCTCGCTATCATTTCGCTTTGTTGTGGTGGTATAGCGGCGTATACCTGCTCGAAAGCATCGGCAGGATTTGCCAAGAATCTTAGACATGATGTTTTCACCCGCATCCAAGGCTTTTCGTTTGAAAATATCGATAAGTTTTCATCAAGTTCGCTTGTTACAAGGCTCACAACCGATATTCAGCATATCCAGATGTCTTATATGATGCTGATTCGTACCGCAATAAGAAGTCCCCTTATGCTTATTTTCTCGGTTATTATGGCTTATAGAATGGGTGGAGCGCTTGCGGGAACATTTATTGTTGTAATTCCCGTACTGGCGGTAGGGCTTATATTAGTCGCAAAAAATGCCATGCCTGCTTTCCGCAGAGTGTTCAAGAAATATGATAGACTAAATGAGTCTATAGAGGAAAATGTCCGCGGAATGAGGGTCGTAAAGGGATTTTCGCGCGAAGAGTACGAAAAGCAGAAGTTCTTTATGGCTTCGGATGATATCAGAAAAGATTTCACCCGCGCCGAGAGAATTGTCGCTCTCAACACTCCCATTATGCAGATATGTCTTTATTTTAATATGTTGTTCGTTCTGCTTGTCGGCTCATACCTTACAGTCTCAAGCCGCGGCACTACCATCAATGTGGGTCAGATGTCCACAATGCTCACCTACGGTATGCAGATCCTTATGTCGCTTATGATGCTCTCAATGATAGGTGTAATGCTTACAATGTCAACAGAGTCCATGAAGCGTATTTCAGAGGTTCTTTCAGAGGTTTCGAGTCTCACAAGCCCAGATAATGCCGATAAGGAAATCGCGGATGGTTCGGTAGTTTTTGAAAATGTCAGCTTTAAGTATTCGCAAAAAGCAAAGAGATTTGCCCTTGAGAACATAAACCTTAACATTAAATCGGGAATGACAGTTGGCGTAATCGGAACAACCGGCTCGAGTAAATCGAGTTTAGTGCAACTTATCCCTCGCCTTTATGATACTACCGAGGGTAGAGTTTTGGTCGGCGGAAAAGATGTAAGAGAATATGATATTGAGACGCTTCGAAATAGCGTTGCAATGGTACTTCAGAAAAACCTCTTGTTCTCGGGAACTATCAATGAGAATTTGCGTTGGGGTAACGAAAATGCAACCGATGAGGAAATA
>JAZQLL010000060.1:0-2716 GCA_045542675.1 Oscillospiraceae bacterium | reverse complement strand
CGCTTTAATATATCGGCCTTTTCCGCCTCGTTGTATGCAAAGTAGGTCTTGTCCTTAGTATTAATCTCGAAGAGCGGAGATTCAGCGATATAGACATATCCCTTTTCAATAAGGGTGGGAACAAGTCTATAAAGCATTGTTAAAATAAGGGTTCTTATCTGAAATCCATCGACATCAGCATCGGTACAGATAACTACCTTATTCCAGCGCAATCCGTCTAAGTTAAAGAGCGAAATATCTTTGTTGGACTTTGTTTTAACCTCTACGCCGCAACCGAGAACTTTGATAAGGTCGGTTATAATATCGTTTTTGAAAATTTTATCGTACTCTGCTTTAAGGCAGTTTAATATCTTACCGCGCACAGGAATAATAGCCTGAAACTCACTATCACGTCCCTGCTTACAAGAGCCGAGAGCCGAGTCGCCCTCCACGATATAAATTTCACGCTTGTCCTTATCACGACTTCTGCAATCGACAAATTTTTCGACCCTTGCCATAACATCGTTACTTGTTGCAAGGGTTTTCTTTATATCAAGCCTGGTTCTCTCTGCTTTTTCGCGGCTATGCTTATTGATAAGCACCTGGTCGGCAATTTTCTTGGCTTCGTCGGGATTTTCGATAAAGTAAATCTCAAGATTGTGCCTTAAAAACTCGGTCATCGCGGTGGCGATGAACTTGTTTGTAATAGCCTTTTTAGTCTGGTTTTCGTAAGAAGTCTGTGTCGAGAACGAGCTTGAAACTAAAACAAGGCAGTCCTCAATGTCCTGGAAACTTATCTTACTCTCATTTTTAAGGTAACGGTTATTTTGCTTTAAGTACGCATCTATCTGCGAAACAAAAGCGCTCTTTACCGCCTTTTCGGGCGAGCCGCCGTGTTCTAGGAAACTTGAGTTATGGTAATACTCAATCATATTAAGCTTATTAGAAAAGCAAAATGCCGCCGACATTTTAACCTTATATTCGGGCATATCCTCGCGGTCCTTTCCGCGATTTTCGGCGGTAAAGGTCTGCACACCTGTCATTGCATCTGTGCCGACAAGTTCCTTAATATAGTCGGTTATACCCTCTTCGTAGGTGTATTCGCTGGTTTCAAATCCCGATGAGGTCTGATTTCTGAAAACAAACAGGATTCTGGGGTTTACAACTGCCTGACGGCGCATTGTTTCGACAAAATACTCGGGAGAAATGTCAATATCTGTGAAAACATCTCTATCGGGTTTCCAGGTTATTTTACTGCCCGTTTGTTTTCTTGTGCTAGGCTCTTTATGAAGTCCGCCGACATTTTCGCCCTTTTCAAAATGCAGGGTGAATTTTTGTCCATCGCGGTAAATCTCGGCATCCATATACTCCGAGGAATACTGTGTGGCGCAAAGGCCGAGACCGTTAAGGCCTAGCGAGTACTCATAGTTTTCGCCATCGTTATTCTGATACTTACCGCCCGCGTAAAGCTCGCAGAAAACTAGCTCCCAGTTAAATTTACCCTCGCGCTCATTGAAGTCTACAGGAATTCCGCGGCCCATATCCTCAATGCAAACAGACCCGTCTTTATAGCGGGTTACTGTGATTTTATTACCGTGTCCCTCACGCGCTTCATCGATAGAGTTTGAGAGGATTTCGAACACCGAGTGCTGACAACCCTCGATTCCATCCGACCCGAAGATTACCGCAGGGCGCTTTCTTACTCTATCCGCGCCTTTAAGTGAGGTGATACTGCTATTATCATACGCTTGTGTTTTTTTCTTTCCAGCCATTTTTTCCTCCGAAAAAATTTATATTAGAAATCCGCCGCTTACATTTATAGTTTCGCCTGTTATATAGTCCGCATCGCTCGATGCAAGGAAATAAACCGCTTTCGCAACATCATAGCCGCTTCCGAATCGGCCTAAAGGAATTTCCTCGCCCAATGCCGATTTTTCCTCTTTCGAGAGGTTATCGTTCATTTTAGTGTCAATAACACCTGCGGCGACACAGTTTACTCTGATACCGCTCGGCGCCATCTCCTTAGAGAGCGCCTTTGTAAAGCCGATAAGTCCTGCCTTCGCGGCCGAGTAATAAACCTCGCAGGAAGCGCCGCAAAGTCCCCAAACCGACGAGATATTCACAATGCTACCGCTTTTACGCTTTAGCATATCCTCTGCGGCATAACGAGAAAGCGCCATTGACGAAGTAAGATTTATCGCAATTACATTTTCGCCCTCTTTTTCGCTTGTGTCAAGAAAAGGCTTAGTAAGGGAAATGCCTGCGTTATTAACGAGCACATCGATTCTGCCAAACTCGGAAATTACTGCATCGCAGAGCTTTTTAGCTTGTCCCTCTTTTGACAGATCCGCCCTAAAAAGTTTTGCATCAACGCCGTTTTCTAAGAAGAGACCCAAAAGAGCATTTGCAGACTTTTCGTTTTTATTATAGTGGAGCGCGACCGAATAACCCTTTTGCGCAAAAATTCTCGCAATATCAGAGCCGATACCGCCCGATGCGCCGGTTATCAAAACTATCTTTTTCATTAGTTTCCTTCCCTATTCGGAAAATTTAAAAATTATAGTCATAATTATTAATATTATACAATATAAAGAAAAATTTGTAAAGAGTCTTGCAATATCTTGTTTTTTTAAAAAATTTGCAATTTATTCTTGAAAATGTAATAAAAGTAGGTTATACTGTATTTAATAGGTTTATACTGGAGGGATTTAATATGTCAGACGGACGCACCATTACC
>JAZQLL010000059.1:0-3903 GCA_045542675.1 Oscillospiraceae bacterium | reverse complement strand
GATCCTTTAGCGCTTCGTGCTTACCTTGAGTCTATCGGCGACTGTGTCGTAGTTGTTGATGATGAGAGCATAATTAAGGTTCACGTTCATACCGATAATCCCGGAAAAGCTATCCAGCAGGGTCTTAAGTATGGTATGCTCGTAAACATTAAGATTGAAAATATGCGCGAGCAGTTTGAGAACAGACTTTCCGAAAAAGAGGAAACACCTGCCGCACCCGAATATGTGCCCGTTGACCCCAATTTTCCCTATGGATTTGTTTCGGTTTGCGCGGGTGATGGTGTTGCGCAGTTATTCAGTGACCTGGGCGCCGACAAGATTGTAAGCGGCGGTCAGACAATGAATCCCAGTACCGACGATATTCTTGCGGCTATTCAGTCAGTTCCTGCAAAGACTGTTTTTGTTCTCCCTAACAACAAGAACATTATTATGGCAGCTGAGCAGGCGGGTCCCCTTGCAGACCGCGAGGTTAGAGTTCTGCACACAAAGACCATTCCTCAGGGCATCTCGGCCATGCTCGTTTTTGATCCTGATGGCGATGCAGATGCGAATCAACTTGAGATGATGCGCGCGGTTGACCATGTTGGAAGCGGTCAGATAACATTTGCCGCCCGTGATTCCGATTACGAGGGTCATAACATTAAGGAAGGCGAACTTCTCTGCCTTGAAAACAACAAACTCGCATTTGTTGAAAGAGACCTTGAGAAAGCCGCTGTAAGACTTACCCGTTCTCTTATAAAGGATGATTCTTCGTTTATCACAATTCTTTACGGAGAAGGAGTTACTGAGGCTCAGGCCGAGGCTATGGTTGAGGCTCTCAGAGAAAAGATTGACAGTTCTATCGACATTTCTCTCGTTGAAGGAAAACAGCCGGTATACTACTATATTATATCTGTTGAATAACAAAAAAGCGGCTGAACTAGTTTTTCAGTCGCTTTTACTTTTTTAAAAGGAGGTGTTCCCTGTGCTCAGTTTAAATGACAGCGTTTTGTCAGTTTCAAAAATTGGTGAAAAGCGTGCCGCGCTCTACTCAAAGCTCGGTATACAAACTGTCAATGACCTTATACATCATTTTCCGCGCTCGTATGTTGATTTTACAAACGCAAGACCCATAAGTCACTATCGCATCGGGGACACCGCAACTGTTTCGGGAACTATACTCGAAAAATATCCGCCTCAAAGAATCAGGGGCGGTAAAATGATATTTAAGGCCGTTGCGAGCGACAACGAATCAGGTACGTTTATTGTCACATTTTTTAATAACAAGTACGCTTTTGCCTCGCTCAAAGAGGGCGAAAACTACATTTTCTACGGAAAACTCTCGGGTGTTCCCTACTATCCCGAATTTATTGCTCCCATTTTCGTGCAGGGACAAAAAGGCAAATTTATGCAGCCTAATTATCCACTTACTGCGGGGCTTTCCAACAAAATGATTGCCGCAAACGTAAGAGATGCGCTAGATTCTCTCGGTGACACTCCTTGCAGTTGTTTGCCCGAGTGGATACTTGAAAAAGAGGGTTTAGAAAATAATTTAACAGCATTTAATGACATTCATTTTCCTAAAAATATGAATGACGCCGCAGACGCAAGAAGGCTATTTACCCTTGAGGAAGTTTTGTGTCTGCAACTTGGTATGTCTGGAATGAAGCGCAAGGCCAGAAAACCTTCGAATTTTGCTTTAACTGATTCAGATGTTTCGCCATTTATTGATAGCCTGCCCTTTAACTTAACTAACGCTCAAAGGAACGCCATCGACACCGCAGTACGCGACATGCAAAGCGGCAAGAGTATGAACAGGCTGCTTCAAGGCGATGTTGGCTCGGGTAAAACGGCAGTTGCCGCCGCGCTCTTTTATTTAACCGCTAAAAACGGCGGACAAGCGGCATTTATGGCGCCAACCGAGATTTTGGCAGAGCAACATTATGCTACTTTGTCCAAAATGCTTGAGTCTTTCGGTGTAAAGGTAAATCTCTTGACAGGTTCAACCAAGGCACGTGAAAAGCGAGAAATAATCTCCTCTGCTGAAAGCGGAGAAACCGCAGTGTTATGCGGAACTCACGCCCTTATAGAGAAAGATGTTTCCTTTAAAAATTTAGCGCTCGTTATAACCGACGAGCAACACCGATTCGGAGTTTCGCAAAGAGCTAGCCTCATTTCAAAGGGAATATATCCACACACACTCGTAATGTCGGCTACGCCTATTCCCCGCTCGCTTGCGCTCACTATTTACGGTGATTTAGACATTTCGGTTTTAGGAGAATTGCCGCTTGGCAGAAAAGAAATCAAAACCTATCTCATCGACACCGAAAAGCGAACGAGAGCCTTGGAATTTGTACGAAAAGAAATTAAAAGCGGCAATCAGGCCTACATAGTTTGTCCGGCGGTTGAGGAATCCGAGATGGACATTGAGTCGGCGGTTGAATACAGCGAGAAACTCGCAAATTATCTTGCAGACTGCCGCATAGGACTTTTGCACGGCAAGATGAAAGCCGCCGAAAAAGACACAGTTATGACAGCTTTTCGAGAGAGAGAACTTGATATTTTAGTTTCTACAACTGTTATTGAAGTTGGCGTCGATGTGCCTAACGCAACGGTTATGATGGTTGAAAATGCCGACAGGTTCGGGCTTTCGCAACTGCATCAGTTACGAGGAAGAGTTGGTCGAGGCAGTGCGCAATCGCACTGCATACTCGTTTCGGACAGTAAGTCACAAGGCGCAAGAGAGCGACTTTCGGTTATGGTTAAAACATCCGACGGCTTCGAGATTGCCAAAAAGGATCTTGAGCTTCGCGGTCCGGGTGATTTCTTCGGCGACAGACAACACGGCCTGCCGGTTTTAAAATCTGCCGATCTTTTATCCGATTCGAGAATCTTGGAGAAGGCGCAAAAGTATTCTGCCGAAATACTGAAAAAAGACCCGGTACTAAGTCTTCCCGAGCACGCAGATTTAAAGCAAAGGGTAAATTCCCTATTTAAAAACCTCGGACATTCAAGGAGCAACTAAAAAACCACCTGCATAGTGATATGCAGGTGGTTTTTGTTATAGAATTTTATTTGCTAGGTCTAGGGCAGCTCTTACTGTATCATCCATATCGTAGTAACGATATGAGCCGAGTCTGCCGCCGAAAATAACCTTTTTTTCCTTTTCTGCGAGGGCGGCATATTTTTCATAAAGTGCCTGATTTTCGGGGTTATTTACGGGATAATAAGGCTCCATTCCCTCTTTGAAGGTTGCGGGATATTCTCTCGTTATGATGGTTTTAGGAGCCTTCGCATTATCAAAATGCTTATGCTCAATAATTCGGGTAAAGGGTGTCTTTGAATCGGTATAGTTTACTACCGCTACATCCTGATATTTCTCGCAATCCACAATTTCGCTATCAAACTTAAGGCTTCTATACTCAAGGTTTCCGAACTTAAAGCCGAAATACTGATCGATTCGACCTGTGAAAATCACTTTATCCGCGATAGAATCAAGTTCCTCTTTTTGCTCAAAATAGTCGGTATCAAGCCTTATCTCAGAGCCTTCAAGCATTTTTTCAACCATTTTTGTATATCCGACCAGTGCGATTCCCTGATATTTATCATTAAAATAATTGTTGTTGTACTCAAATCTCACGGGAAGGCGCTTGATGATAAAACTCGGAAGTTCTTTGCAAGGTCTACCCCATTGTTTTTCTGTATAACCTTTTATGAGTTTTTCATAAATATCCGTTCCAACAAGCGAAATTGCCTGCTCTTCTAAGTTTTTAGGTTCGCCTTTTATAGTCGAGCGTTGTTTTTCGATGCTATCCCTTGCCTCATCAGCGCTTTTAATGCCCCATATTTGTTCAAATGTGTTCATATTAAATGGCATATTATAGACTTCACCATTAAAATTAGCAAGCGGAGTATTCACAAAAT
>JAZQLL010000058.1:0-2996 GCA_045542675.1 Oscillospiraceae bacterium | reverse complement strand
CATACTATAGGTCGGGGTGTCAACTATTATGGGCTCCTTATCCTCGAGGCATCCGCTCCAGATTATAAGGCGGTTATGGTCACGCTCAAAATAGTTTGTGACGTTATAGCCATAAAGTTCCGAAAGATACGGCATATTACCCAGTGAGCCGTTTTTATCAAGTCCGTAAGGGAAATGGTCGGTTGAGATACAAATAACCGTATCATCCGCTATTCCTTTAAGTTCAAGCTCAGTTACGAGGTACTCGAGCGCCGCTTCGAGTTCCAAATTGGCGGCGTAGTAACCTTTTATGGTGTCCGAGCAGTCGAGGTGCTCAACCTTGCTCCAGTTTTTAGAGGTCATTGCATTTCCAACTCTATTGTATCCGCTATGTCCGCTTACCGACATATAGTAAATATTAAAGGGCTGTTTATCTATATAGGTCGGAAGTGTACCCTGTATCATCTGAAGATCACTTTGCGGCCAGGAGTTTTTGACATACTCTTCCATTCCGTTGCCATATCCCATATATCCGCCCGAATATCCGAGATTTACATGGGTCAAATGGCGGCTATAATACTTGTAAGAATTATTATGGTAAGCCATTCCCCAGTAGCCGAGGCGGTCGAGTTGACTTCCCATTGTAAAGTAGTTTAGGTTGTCAGCGGTATTTTTAAAGGACATACCGCCCGCTGTGGGCATCATTGAGAAGATGTTCTGATACTCGCCGCCGGTTGTACCCGAACTGGCAGGCTGATAATAATCTGTGAAATTTATTCCCTTTGTAGCAAGTCTGTAAAGGGTTGGTGTAAGCTGGGGGTCGATTACCTCGGCAGTAAATGCCTCGGCGGTTATCATAATGAGATTTTTGCCCTTGAAAAGACCGGTATATTCATTTTTCTTTGACGGCGTCTGAGCATTTACATAGGCATTAAGTTCCTTGATGCGATTTGTAGAGCCGCCCGAGAGGTCAAGATCGAGCACATTATAGCCGTAGTCAATTGCCTCTTCCTCCTCTGGTACCTCAGATGAGTTTGTGTCGGGGGCAATGGCTTCTACATTTTCAAATGAATCACCATCACCAAAGAGGAAGTTCTGAAGGTCAAGTCTTGCGCCTGTCACAAGCCCAAAATTGTTTACTGCTGACTGGAAATTGTACTCTTTATGATAGTTTGCATTATATACATCGCTAAATGAAACTGCGAGGATACTGATGAAATAAAAGACTACCACGCCGAGTGCGCCTGTAACCTTTTTTGCGAGGTTTGTTTTTTCGCAGGGAACATATTTCTTTAAAATAACTGCATAGACTATGGTCGGCATAAAGTACAAAAGAATTACAAGCGCGCCTTCCCAAGAGAAAATCATAGCAAGGATTTCTCCCATAAAGCCGCCTGCAACGTCCTTAGCGCCGCCTACCACTGTATTAATATCGTAATAAACCTTAAAATATCTGAAAACAAAATACTCAACGAGATAAAAAACTGCCGTAATCGCAAGTAGAGTTGAGGTTATCCAGTTATTTACCTTTCTGCTTTTAAAAATGGTTGACAGCAAATAACCGATAAAGCCCGCCGAGATACTGAAAAGCAGAGTATAAACTGCGCCGAGTTTAAAAAATCCGCCCATAGTAACATAGCAGAACAATATTTCAAAATAAAAAACGCTTACGGGAAAAACAATCATAAAAAGGTCAAGCGGCTTTGCGCTCTTTACCTTTTCATATAAATTTAGAAGTTTTTCTTTCACAAAATTCACCTCGCTTTTACATTATACAATAATCATCGACAAAGTACAAGAAAATTTGCACACAAAAATTAAAAAAAGTGCCTTTATGGCACACCTCATAAAAAGTGTGTCACAAAGGCGTTCTTTTAAATAGAATTATTATCCCTGAACATTCTGATTGCACATAATTCTCTCGATAACTGCGCGGTTAGATTTCATTCTGACGAAGTTAATGATAAAGAAAATTGGAGAAACTACGCCCAAAATAATATTGAAAACGAGCATACCAACATTTCCACAGCGATTATAGGCAAGAGATATATCAGTATAAACGGTGTTTATGTACTGGACAATCTTCTCGGCGGCCTTTTTACTGACAATTCCGAGGCCAATGAACATTCCCCCGAATACAATGGCATACGAAAAGCACATTCCCATTGTAAGTCCGCCGCCAAAGCTATTGCCACCAATAGCGGCAGCCATGCCCACAAGAAAAAGAATCATAAAAATGGATGCATAGACTATTCCAATAATAATTAAAACCTTAGAGGCGATGTTCCAAGACTTTTGTTCCCAGCGAAGCAAACGATGAGTATTTTCCAGAAACTCTCGCTCCTCCCTATCATACTCACTGTTAAAAACTGTGGGCTCCACGGGAGCGGCAGGGATTTCCTTTTTTACGGATGCTCCGCAAACCGAACAGAAAGCTGCCCCTTCTATTATTTCATTTCCACATTTAACACAATAACTCATAACTGTGTACCTCCTTTGAAGTTTACAACATTATATTACCACATATTACTTGAAATTTCAATAAGATATAGAAAAATGAAAAAGCTAAGACAGCTTCTTTACGAGGTGTCTTAGCTATGCACTTTTTATTCGGTTAGGATATAGAGCAGTTTATAAATCATTGTAACAGCATCCTTGCCATCGGGGTTTTCAAAGGTTATTCTGTAATTTACCCCGTCCTTTGAGAACTCGGCAAAAACAAACTCGAAAACCTCGCTATCCTCCTTATATCTGCCGCCCATTAAAACTTCTACTTCGTTTATATAGGATTTAGTTTCTTCTTTAAGTTTATACATACAGTCGTACGGAGCGCCTATACGACTTACATTAATTCTTATTGCCTGCTCGCCTTCAGTGTAAGAAAAAACCGCGGTATCATAGGCTATTTTGCCGCTTTCTATTTCATAATAGAATTTTCTTGGATTTGCCCCCGAGTACTCAAAGCCTTTCGGAATTACATTTTTAAGATTGGAATAGTCGATGCCGAAATATTTTTC
>JAZQLL010000057.1:0-7057 GCA_045542675.1 Oscillospiraceae bacterium | reverse complement strand
GGTAATATGCCGTATCTTTCGGAACTTTATGGCTATAACGTCACAAACTATTTTGAGCGTGACCATAACCGCCTTATAATCTGGAGCGGATGCCTCGAGGATAAGGAGCCCATAATAGTTGACACCCCGACCTATAGTATGGACATCGTTCCCACACTTTCTAATCTTTTCGGAACTGAATATGATTCGCGCTTATTTATAGGACGCGATGTTTTCTCGGATGCTCCCGCGCTGGTGTTTAATATGAACTATGACTGGAAGACCGAGTACGGCACCTATTACTCCTCAAGCGGAAAATTTGTTCCCAAGGATGAGAGCGTAGAGCTTCCCGAAGATTACATAAAAAATATGAAGACAACCGTCAGAAATAAGGTTAAATTCTGTTCGGGCGTGCTTGATACCGATTATTTCGCCGAGCATTTTTCAGATAAACAGAACTAATAAAAAACCCTTTGATGCAATCTGCATCAAAGGGTTTTGTTATTTAATAAAGTTGTCTATTCTGTCTGCAGTAAATTTGATTTGCTCCACATTTGAGATATTGGCATTGCCGTCGCCGTCTTGCTCACCGTACATTCCGAAATATGCATGATTTCCGCCATCTATCACAAATTCGGTTAAATCGTCGGGCAGATTTGACTTGTATTTTTGGTATTTTTCGGCGTCTAAAACCTTGTCCTCACTTCCAAAAATCGAGAGAACCTTTAACCCCGACTTCGATATATCGGCTGTTGAGTATGATGCGAGCAGGATGAGTCCTTCATATTCATTCACATTTTTACTGATGTACGATGCCGCCATACTGCCGCCAAGTGAGTGACCGCCTATGTACCAACTTTTAATTTCGGGGAACATTTGTTGCATGCCGTCTGCGGCGTTCACATCGAGCACCGCAAGATTAAAAGGCATTTTTGCAATAACACATAGAATACCTTTCTCGGCGCAGGCCTGCATTAGTGGCTCATATGCACTGTACTCAACCTTGCCGCCGGGATAGAATATAAGACCCGCCCGCGCTTTTTGGGGTACGTATGCGCGCACATTCTGGTCAACCTGTTTTACTGTAATACTTTGCGATGGGGAATAGGCGTCTAGACTTAAATCTGCTTTGTAATAATCATTTACATAGATTGCGCAAAAAATAACGCAAATCGCAACAAATCCGCTTACAACGGATGCCCAAATTGCCGCTTTTTTATTTTTGATATTCATAATTCTAACACCTCAAAAAACATATTGACAAATATTTATCAATCTATTATAATACTATTATAATGAACAAGTTCATAAAAATCAAGAGGGAAGGTGTGAAATGCCTAAAATACTTAAAAATGTAAGGGAACAGCTGCTCGCTGAAGCCAAAAAACAAATATTTGAGAGGGGATATTCCAAAACGACTATTCGATCGGTTGCATCTGCCTGCGGCCTCGGAGTCGGAACTGTTTATAATTATTTCAGCAGTAAGGATATGCTTATCGCGTCGTTTATGGCTGAGGATTGGCTTTGCTGTCTTGAAAAGATGAAAGAGGGTGCGGGCGACAGTGTTGAGAATGCACTAAAGGGCATATATCTGTCGCTTTGTGAGTTTTACGAAAAACATAGAACGCTCTTTTTAGATCCCGGGGCAGTAAAGGTTTTTTCATCGGTGTTTTCGCAAAGGCACGCTCAACTGCGCTCCCAACTTGCAGGTATTATCCTTCCGTTTTGCACAGGAAGAGGGCAGGATGCCGAGTTTTTATCTCAGTTTGTAGCAGAATCCCTACTTACCTGGAGTCTTGCGGGTAAAAGTTTTGATGAGCAGTACAAAATTTTGTGTAAACTATTTAACTAACTATAAAGGAGAATTTTTATGAGTAGTTTTGAAAACCTTAGAATCGTAGACAATTTCTACCAGACCTCGCTGTTTTTTCCGATGCCTACTGTAATTATCAGTACTCTTTGTGAAGACGGCACAACAAATTTGGGACCCTATTCACTCGTTCAGCCCTATTATGTTGCAGGTAAGGATTATTATGCAATGCTTCTGTGTTGCCGTAATTCCTCAAATACCGCACAAAACATTTTAAGAAACGGAAAATGTACCCTTAATTTTATCGATGATAATCCCAAAACTTTTAAAGAGGCAGTAAAACTTTCCTGGCCCGGCGATAAACCGAGCGAGAAGATGCCTAAGTGTAAATTTAAACTCGAAAAAAGTATGATAGAGGAAGAAACGGGCGAAACAAGACCCATGGTTTTAACCGATGCTATTGAGGCCATAGAGTGCACCTGGATGCGCGAACTTGATGGTGCAGATAAAGACGAGGCAGGTCAACTCAACGGTTATGAGGGTCCCTACCACGATTTTAATGGTATTACAAGTAAATTCGGCGCTCACTTTATCCTTCGTGTTGACAAAATTTTAATGAAGAAAAAGTATAGCGATGCAATTATAAACGGCGTAAAATCAAAGGATTTCCCCGCACTTCCCGTAGATTACGGCTATCGTGACAGTAAAAACTTCTGGTTCCACAGAAAGACCAAAATGCGCGCCGAACTTCTTCAGATGCGCCAGGCTTCTCTTGAGTCGGTAAGGTACGCGGCAGATAGAGTGGACGATAAAATCAAGTTTACAGATGAAGCACTTATGACTATTCTCGGTGTGCCTCGTGTATTCCTTTCGCTTGTGCTCAAAGGTTGTGTCGATTGGGCAAAGGAAAACGGTGTAGAACTTATAACTGCAGAGCATATGCAGATTATCAACGATAAACGTTCAAAAGAAAAAAATAAGAAATAAGGAGAAAAAGAGATGAAAGTTGTTCTTGCAGGCGCCTTCGGAAATCTGGGCGCAGAAATTTTAAAGTCACTTTGCAGAAAAGGTTATGAGGTAGTAGCCGCAGACTTAAAGGAAACCGTAATTGAAGAGATAAGCGGTAAATATACCTTTAAACAGATAGATGCCACAAATCCCGAAACATTAAACGGACTTTGCGATGGCGCAGATGTTGTTATCACCACAATGGGACTTACAGGTGCGTCAACCCGTTTTACCGCATACGATATTGATTATAAGGGAAATATCAACCTCTATGAAGAGGCAAAGCGTGCAGGGGTTAAGAAGTTTAATTATGTTTCGGTTATCTCTTGCGATGAAAAGGGCGCAGAAAAGGTGCCTATGCTTCATGCAAAATACCTCGTTGAGGAGGAAATCAAAAAAGGTGATATGGAGTATGTAATTTATCGTCCCACAGGTTACTTCTACGATATTGCAAAGGTTTTTAAGCCTTATGTTGATAAGGGTGAAATGCAGCTTTTAAAGGGCTTTGGAGATGTAAAAGCAAATGTTGTTGACTGCCCCGACCTTGCTGATTTTATCGTTGAGCATATGAATGATGCCAATGTAAGTTATAATGTAGGCGGTAAGGAAACCTACACATACGTAGAGATGGCAACAATGTGCTTCGAGGCAGCTAAAAAGCCCCTTAAGATAAAATGGGCTCCCATCTGGCTTTTCTCGGTTCTCGCAAATCTTCCTAAAATTAAAAAAGCAGGTAAACACGATATCATTCTTTTCTCCAAATGGACTTTAAGTCACGACCTCGTGGGCGATACCTGTACAGGAGATAAGAGTTTTGCAGAATACATTAAAAACTACTTTGGAGAGGAGAAATAACTATGCCTTGGTCACTTCTCGGAATTTTACTTATTGTTTGTGCAGTACTTTGCGCAGTAGGTTTTTATAAGTTTGTTTACTTCCTTTCAATCGGATATGGCTTTGCAGTAGCAGGTGGCGGTATAGCCGTTTTTGTAATGGCGCTTATTAACCCCACAGAAACTCCCATCTGGCTTTTAGCTGTAGAAATGCTGCTTTTCGTGGCTTACGGTGTAAGACTTTCGGGCTTCTTGCTTGTTCGTGAGCTTAAAAATGTTTCGTTCAGAAAAACAGATGTTGCAAAGGACACGCTTGCTAAGAATAACGAGAAAAAAATGCCCATCTTTGTTTTGGCTACCATCTGGGTATCTGTTGCGGTGCTTTACACCGCACAGGTTTCACCTATGCTTTTCCGCTATAATAACGCATTAACAGACATAATTGTTCCTGTCATTGGCTTTGCGATTTCGATTTTCGGCCTTATCCTTGAAACTGTTGCGGATAACCAGAAATCGGCTCAAAAAAAGGAAAATCCCGATATGGTTGCAACTAAGGGACTTTACAAAATTGTCCGTTGCCCAAACTACCTCGGTGAAATCATTTTCTGGACAGGTGTTTTTGTAGGCGGAGTTACTGCCTATAATACAGTAGGTCAGTGGATAACTGCAATTTTGGCCTACATCTGCATAGTTTACATCATGTTCAACGGCGCACAGCGTTTGGAGAAGCGTCAGATGGCTCGCTATGGTGAGAATAAGGAATACAACGATTATGCAAATAAAACCCCTATTATCATTCCCTTACTTCCCATTTACCATCTTAATAAAAAATAAAAATGAGGGTGTAGAAAATGAAAGACTTTTCTGTTTCAATGGCACTTGTGGATTACATTCCTGTAATTTTCTTTGCCGCCGCCGCAATTATTTTAATGCGTGACCTTTATAATAAAATGAGTAAGGGTGCATTCGCGCTGTTTGCCGCAGGAACTATCGATATAGTTTGCGCGGGCGCGCTTAAGGCTACATATAAACTTTTATACGCCGCGGGCGCTTGCGATTTTTCGGCGCTTAGTGATATGTTTTTCCCCGTACAGTCGATAGGTTTCTTGCTCGCAGGCATTGGCATTATTGCTATGATTTGCCATAGGCAGTCTAAAAAATCAATGCTCGCAGTAGCACCGCCCGTTTTTAGCGGAACATTTGTCTTTGTGGGACTTATGGTTGCAGGTCTTGGACTTATGGACGTAGCGCTTTGCATAATTTCGGCTAAAATGAAAAAGCCCGTACTTATAATCTTTTTTGTAATTTCATTTGTTTGTTCGCTTTGTATGGGTTATCTCTCTTCCCAGGACTTCGCGCAGGCTTCTATGAACTGGATAGCAGAGGGTGTAAATGTCATAGGGCAGGGAGCACTTCTCGCGGGCGCACTCCTTCTTCATAAAAACGGCCTTGCCGAGTTTAAAATCCGTGAGGAAATCGCAGAATGATAAGTAAATTACTAGACCTCATAAAACAAAAATATCCTCTTGAGCCGCTCGAAATAGGGGATATGGCAAAGCTTAAGTCAAGTGGTATGAACTTTACCATACGGGCATATAAGGCAGAGGGTCTGGGTCATTTGTCGGTAATGTCTGCAAAAGGCTTTTTCGGACTTATGAGAATGGACACCCTGATAGTAAACCCCACAGAGCTTGACCTGCCGCTTTATTCCTATGATAGAATTTACGCTATGGGAAATGATACCCTTATAGTCGAACTTTACGATACCTTTGTGGATAAATGCGATATGTCCGCGCTCGAAAAGGTAAAATCGGGCTACTCGGACCTTTCTGAGCGTGACCCCGGAGAGCATTGGTACGACAGTATTAAGCTTTCTCAAAGCATCTCCAAAAAAGGCAAAAAGGCTCAGTCAAATCGTTTTGATGCCCTAGCCCTTGAGCATTTTGACGCATATTTGAATTTGGACGCCACAGAGGTGTCGCAAAAGAATTTAAAGAGAGAAAAAGCATCTGTTTATGTTGAGGGACTTCTGTCAAAAGGCGGGCCGTCAACCGACGCCTTTAAAAAGTCAATAGGAAACGAAAAAACTGCGTCCCTTTTCAGAAATGTTCTTTTCGGTACAAAACTTTAGATTAAAAAACCTCGCTTTAAAAAAAGCGAGGTTTTTCTTATTTCTGGTTTAAGTTTTTGGATTCTCTGTGCCTCTGCTGCTTTTGCTTTAAAAGTAAGGTATGAGCGAGCATTTTTTCCTGAATAATGCATTTAATCAGCGAATCAAGATCGCCGCCTTCCTGATAGTCGGCAGGGCAGATGTAGTTTACGCGGTCATCAAGTAAAAGGTCTGTAACCTTGTGCTTTTGTCCGCGCGGGTAAACCGCAATTGAAATTCCGCCCTGCTTCTTTATAAGCGTCATGCAGGGAATATCTGTAATTCCGTCACCGAAATAAATCATGTGACTGTAGGGAACAACCCTCTCGCGCATCTTGTCATTTACGCCCTTGTTGTCAGTTTCATCGTAAATACCCTTTGAGATTCGGAAAATATATTGCGTCTTCTGGGTGTAGTTTATGGCAATCTTGGGCCAAACTGCCTTGCCGTTTTCATCAAAATAGTACTGGCAGGCAAAAATTTTCTTAAACTTGTCCTTTATCGCACTGCCCTCAATAATTTCCTTGATACCGCTCGAAACGATATAGTGCTCAATGTTAACTCCAAGCGAATTTCCGTACTGATTGATTCTCTCAAACCAGTTTTCAACACCCTTGAAGAACTGAATATCTTTACCTACGGAGTTTAAGTACTCGCTTGTAAAATCAATTCCTTTTTCTTCGCACTTGTGCATAGTGTAGTACATATATCCGAGGATACTTTCCATATAGTTTTTCTTGCGGAAAGCCTCAACCTCGCTCCAAAATTCATCGGGAGTCATATCGAGGTTGGGAATAAAGGTATAGTTTTGCATATCCTGGTCGCAAAGCGTCTTATCAAAGTCGTAAATTAATGCAATAGTCGGCTTTTTCTTCATAAAATCACCCCATTGTGTTTGATGTTGAACCAAAATAGTGATTGCTTTTTAATATTTTACCATAAATATTGGAAAATAGCAAATCCGCTCCCCACCTTAAGCCTTTTCTGCAGGAATAATTAAAAATGAGCGGGAAAGGTCGACAGAGTTTGTGGCAATCTCGACACTGTCTTGTAAGTAGTAGGGCCCCTTTTTGTTGGTGTGGCAAACGTAGGAGTTGCTGTCGGTAGAAGAGATGTCTATCCTGAGTCGCTCTCCTTCTTTTATAAGAAAAGCATGCTCGTCAAACTCAAATTTAAGCTCGACTTCGTCGCCTGCATGGTAATCCTCAAGCGCATAGCAAAGGGAAGTAATGTCATGGCGTAAAACATAGTCGCCCTGCGGCTTTTTAATGGATATTC
>JAZQLL010000056.1:0-9915 GCA_045542675.1 Oscillospiraceae bacterium | reverse complement strand
CTCTTTAAAACCGCCGAGGCGCTTGAAACTGCGGGTAAAACTGAAATTCTTGTGCTAGATAAAACAGGAACCGTAACCGAGGGAAAACCCCGCGTAACAGATATTAAAACGGTTCCCGATATAAACGAAAATGAACTACTAGGCCTTGCATATTCGCTCGAAATAAAGAGCGAGCATCCGCTTGCACGCGCGGTAGTAGACTGCGCTGAGCAAAAGGAAATTTTGCTGCAGAATGTAAGCGAAGTTATGATAGTTTCGGGTAGAGGAATTAGCGCAAATCTTGGCGGTAAAATTCTTGTCGGTGGAAACGCCGAGTTTGTCGAGAATATTCCGAATGATCTCTTAAAAGAGAGCGAAAAACTCTCGGAAGAGGGCAAAACGCCGCTTTATTTTGCGCTTGATGGTAAAACATTGGGTATAATAGCAGTTGCCGATACCGTAAAAGAGGATAGCGCGGCGGCGATAGAAATCTTCAAGCGAATGGGTATTGAGGTTGTAATGCTAACGGGAGATAACCGCAAAACTGCCGATGCGATCGCAAAAAAAGTCGGCATAGATGAGGTTTTCTCGGATGTAATGCCGCAGGATAAGGAAAAAATAGTTCGTGAATTTAAGCAAAAAGGTAAGGTAGCAATGGTGGGCGATGGCATTAACGATGCCCCTGCGCTTGCATCTGCCGATATCTCGGTTGCCATTGGCGCAGGAACCGACATTGCCATAGATAGCGCCAACATTGTGCTTTCAAACAGTCGGCTTTCCGATGTCGTAACCTTAATAAATTTGAGTAGAAAGACCCTAAAAAATATCAAGGAAAATCTTTTCTGGGCGTTTTTCTATAATATTATTTCAATTCCGCTTGCCGCAGGTGTATTTGCAAACCTGCTCGGATGGGAAATGAGCCCGATGATAGGCGCGGCGGCAATGAGCCTTAGCAGTTTATGTGTTGTAACAAACGCCCTGCGCTTAAACTTTTTTAAACCAAATAAGACCCCAACGAATAAAATCCAAACCCAAAAGGAGAAAAAGAAAATGAAAAAGACAATTAAAATTGAAGGCATGATGTGCCCTCATTGCTCGGGCAGAGTAAAGGATATTTTGTCTGGTATAAGCGGTGTTGAGAGTGCCGAAGTAAGTCACGAAAGCGGACTTGCGGTTTTGGAAATTTCCTGCGAGATTCCAAATGAAACCCTAACCGCTGCTGTCGAAGGCGCAGGTTATAAGGTTATTACCATTGAATAAATAAAAAAATAAGCCCCCTGCCACTAGGCAGGGGACATTTTTTTGGCTTATTTTTCAATAAAATCAAGTTCTGACAGTATGCTCTTTGCACGGAAGGTGTGCAGATTGTATTCGTACCACTCTTTCTGTGCAATACTATTTTGTCGATTCCTCAGATAATTCTCGGTCTGATGTCTTACATCATAATCCTCGCTCTCAAGCAGGGGCACCACGTAGGGAACTGCCGAATCATCGAGATTATAGAAGGTGTAGACATCAACGCTTTCAAGCTTATTAGAAAGATATGCACTTACATTGTAATGGGCAATAACGGCATCAACGTTTGCGAAAATCAGCACAAATGACATAATAACCGCAACCGAAACCGCAGGAATGGTAACCTTGAATTTCACAAAAATCTGTTTAAGCAGAATGATAAGGAAAACGAGCCCTAAAACCGCCATAAACCAAGAGGTGAGCACGCGTTTTTGTGTGAGTCCGAATTTTTTGATGTACATAAACATTTTTGCAATATCGATGAACACAAATGCTTCTGTGCATACGCAAAGGGCACCCTTTAGTACGCGGATAAGTTTACCTTCTTTTGAGTCTCTACGCTTTGTAAGCAGAGTCATAGCGCAGATGATTACAAAGTTTATAACACAAATTGCGCAAAGTTCAAAGAAACCGTTTCGCGCATAGTCAACAACATTGAAACTTTTGGGGAGCATATCGTGAAGCGCCGAAACAAAGTAGATGCACTGCGATGCGAAAAATCCGACATATACCAAAACGATGGGAATGATAGCCGCACACATTGTAACGCGGGGTATGAATCTGGACTTTTCGGATGCGTTGTCGCAAGCTTCCCGGCTTAGAATTTGGGGCATGGGATTTTTGCTGTTGCCGTAAAATGTGCCGAAAAGGTACATTGCGATAGGAACACCAAATCCAACATAGAAAAATTCCACAAAAACATCCCAGACATTAAAATCAAAAATCTTGTTTATTACCGCTTTAAAGGCCTCGTCGGCGCTCACAAGCAGTGCGATAATTACAATTACCGGAATGATTGCTACCGCAAGACCGATAAGCACGCTACCGCTGTATTTCTTTCCCTTTTTGTCCGAGGATTTTCTGAAAATTGCGGGGAAAATGTAAGCGAAGTTTACAAAAGGAAGGATGAAAACACTCTTTATCATATCAAAGAAAAAGTAATCGCCGAGTTTATCGCCAACGGTGTTTTGGCAGGCAATGTAAAATATGTAAATCTGTCCTAAAATAACGAGCACCGAATTTAAGAAAAGAATCTGCGGCACGCTTGTGAAAAGGAAACCAAGTGATAAAATAAAGGTGACGATAAAAGCGGTTATAACGCTCGCTGAAGGCGCCTTTTTAACCGAAATTGCAAGGTATACGACCTCGGCAATTAAAACGAGAATGGCAACAAGACACATTCCAAGTCCCTCACCTGCGAGAAGACTTATGCGGAATGTAAGATAACCTAAAACCAAACATACAATACCAAAAATTTTGTCAAAAGTTGTATAATTTCTTTCGCTCATAAAATCACTCCTTGTCTATACAAATGATGTCGCCGGGCTCGCAGTCAAGCACCTCGCAAATTGCTTCCAACGTTGAAAAACGGATAGCCTTTGCTTTGTTGTTTTTTAGGATGGAAAGGTTTGCAAGAGTTATTCCAACCCTGTCGGAAAGCTCGGAAAGGGAGATCTTGCGCCTTGCCATCATAACATCAAGGTCAATTCTTATCTTCATTTCCTCACCTCACACAGTTAAATCATTTTCTTCTTTAAGTTCGGTGGCCACCTCGACAACATTCTTAACAACTCTTACCATAAGTCCTAAAAATGCGGTAAGAAATGCGATAACAAAGAATACATAGAAGAAGAAACCGAGCCCAAAGAATATGGGGGTAACACCGATGCAGCACCAGGATATGCCGCGTATTATTGAAACGGTTTTAGGGGTGAAAATCTCCTCACGTCTTACTCTGTGCATAAGTCGTACCATAAGCACACAGGCGGTGATTCCAAGCGCGGCGGCAGGGTAGAGCACACAAAGACAGGGAACATAATAACCCGTTCCGCTTTCGAAAATGTAAAGAAGGAACTGCCAAACCCAAGGCAACGCCAGAGTAAAGAGGCACATAAATACCAGCATTATGTAGCATAGCACAAGAGTTAGTTTAGATGAAAACTTTGAGCTGACTTTAAGCATTTTAAAACCCTCATTTCGTAAAGTCTCGGTAAGTTTTTCCTTACCCCTTGCCCTCAGTATATCACCCCGCAATCCGTTTGTCAACAACTTTTTATCGAAAAACAATAAAATTTTTATGGCGCTCAAAAAATTCCCCCTGCCTAGTGGCAGGGGGATTTTGCTTTGCATATATTAGTCCTCGGTTTTAATATTTATCCAAAGGTCCTGAACATAGGTGTTTGTCTCGGCGGGAAGGTGCAGGTAAGACTCGCACTTTTTAAGATAATCCTCGCTGGGATACATTACCTCATTGTTCTTAATCTCATCGTCCAGAATTTCAAATGCTGCGCTATTGGGAGTACAGTAGCCTGTAACCTCGCAGTTTGCAAGCGCATTCTCCGCTTCGAGCATAAAGTTGATATATTTCTCGGCGTTCTCTTTATTTTTGCTTCCCTTAGGGATACAGAAGGCATCAACAAATCTGTTTGTGCCTTCCTCGGGGTAAGCAAAAGCAAGGTCACTGTTTTCGCTCATCATAACAAGAGCATCGCCCGCATAGTAGGTGGCGATAGCGGCGTCGCCGTTTATCATTTTGTCGTAAATCTCGTCCATATAATAGCCTTGAACGATGGGCTTTTGCTCGAGCAGTTTCTTGTATGCGGCATCAATTTCTTTTTTATCTGTGGTGTTAAGAGAGTAACCGAGCAGAAGCTGAGCCATACCAAAAGCATCGCGGCTATTATTGAACATTAAAACATTATCGGTGTACTTTTTATCCCAGAGAATATCCCAACTCTTGACCTCTTCTTTAACAAGAGTCTTGTTGTAGATGATTCCGATTGTGCCCCAGGAATAAGGAACAGAGTACTCATTTGTGGGGTCGTAGCTCGGTTTCTTAAAGGAATCCATAATATTGGTTTCGAAATTAGGAATATTGCTGAAATCGAGTTTTTCCAAAAGGTCCTCTTCAATAAGTCGCTGCACCATATAATCCGAGGGGACAATAACATCATAGTCGGCGCCACCGTTTTTAAGCTTGGCGTAAAGTCCCTCGTTGGTGTCAAATGTGCGGTACTTAACCTTTATATTGTACTTTTGCTCAAACAGTTCGTTAAGGTCAACGGTGTCATTTGAGCCTTCGGACATATAAGGTCCGCCCCAGTTGTAAACTATTATCTCGCCATCCCACTTTTTGCCACAACTGGTGGTTGCCAGGCAAACCGAGAGAATGAGCACAAAGGATAAAATAAGAGAAAAAGTCTTTTTCATTTTCTGTTCCTTTCAAAAAGTTATTTTGCAGTCATTTCTGTCTTTTCTTTCTTTATGGCGGTAATGTTTGAAATAAGAAGAATTATCAAAACTGCGGCAAACATAAGCGCCGAGAGAGCGTTGAGCGAAGGGGGAACCTGCTTTCGGAGCATACTGTATATGGTAACCGGCAGGGTCTGAAAATCGCTTCCGCTTGTAAAATAACTGATTAAAAAGTCGTCAAGCGACAGGGTTACCGCCATTAAGAATCCCGAGAAAATTCCCGGCATAATTTCTGGCAGGATAACCTTGAAAAATGCCTGCCTCGGCGTGCAGCCAAGGTCTAAAGCCGCTTCGAACAGGTTACTGTTAACCTGCCGAAGTTTCGGCAAAACATTTAAGATAACATAGGGAAGATTAAACGTAATGTGCGCGATAAGCACCGAGTAAAAGCCCTGCTGAACATCAAAAAGCGATGCGATAAAAACAAAAAGCAGCATCATCGAAATACCGGTTACAACCTCGGGGTTAACCATCGGTAAGTTTGTAACCGACATTATAGCCGCCTGGCCGCGCTTTTTCATACTGTTTATTCCGATTGCCGCCATGGTACCGATAAGGGTTGCGATAACCGAAGAAATGAGGGCTAAAACAAGGGTGTTTACAAGCGAGGTCATAATAAGTTCGTCTTCGAACAAAACCTCGTACCACTTGAGCGAAAAGCCGGTAAACTTACTCTTACTTTTTGACTCGTTGAAGGAAAATACAATGAGCACGAAAATGGGGGCGTAAAGAAATAGATAAACAAGCCCCAGATAGATTTTCGACAGTATAGAAGAGGTCTTTTTCATTATAATATAACCTCCTCATCGTCATTATTCATAAATGCCATTCCGATAAGGATTATGACCATCAGTACCAGGGATAAAACCGAACCAATGTGGAAATTCGGCTCGCCGCCCATAAAGTACATATCAATAAGGTCGCCTATGAGCATATTTTTAGCGCCGCCGAGTTTTTGCGAAATAATAAAGGTCGAAGCTGCGGGCACAAAAACCATTGTAATTCCGTTTACAATTCCGGGAATGCTTAAGGGAATAATAACCCTTCTGAAAACGCTGGGCATATTAGAGCCCAGATCTCTTGCTGCCTCAATAAGACTGTTGTCTATCTTGGACATAATGTTGTAGATAGGAATTATCATAAAGGGCAGGAAGTTGTAAACCATACCGACAATTACTGCGCCTTCGGTGTTTATCATTTTAAGCGGCTCGCTAATAAGTCCTATGGATATTAAAAGGTTGTTTATAATTCCGTTGCGCTCTAAGAGTGTCATCCAGGAGTAAGTTCTAAGCAGGAAGTTCATCCACATCGGAAGCATAATGAGCATAACGAGTGTTCTCTGGGTTATCCAGTTGCAGCGCGAGATTATGTACGCCATCGGATAACCTACTAAAAGACAAATAACCGTTGCAATAAACGCAAGTTTCAATGAACGGGTGAAAACTCCGAGGTATTTGCCTATCTGCAAAAACCACTGAAGTGTAAAACCGCCGTTATCGTCAGTAAAAGCAAAATATAAAACGAAACAAAGCGGCACCGCAATGAAAACGAGCGCCCATACAATGTGGGGTATAGCAAGCGCTCTATTTTTCATCCTCTGATACCTCCGCTGCAGTAATAGGAGTTATCTCTATCTTGTCAAAATTGAACTTGATGCCTATATCGGTTGCAACCTGCTCATCAAGTTGCGAATGAATCAGCCACTGGCGCTCCGCCATCCAAACGATAAGCTCGTTGTGTCTGCCCTTGTAAACGAGCGACTCGAGGTAGGCTTTAGAGTCGGCAATATCCTCGGATACAACCTCAATATCAAGCGGATTTATACAGAGGGAAACGCGCGTCCCCTCGGAAAGTCCTAAATTTTCGCGCACGAAAGAAAAGCCGCAGAAAGAGATGGTGTCCTCACCTGACACTTCACCTTCAACAACATTCTTGTCGCCCGAGAAAAGCCTGTTCATAATGTGAATATCGCTGGGCTCAAAACTGATGCCCACCTGATTTCCAACCTCTTGCGCCATGGTTGAATGAACGATATAATGGTGACCTTCGCAGTCAACCGAAATCTCGTAGTGCACTCCCTTAAATACAACCGATTCAACAACACCGGTCATCATGCCCTGGATGGTGGGGGAGAGCTTTATATCCTCCGGACGAATAACAACATCAACGGGTTGCATCGGCGCAAATCCGGAGTCGACGCAGGTAAAGTCATGACCTTGGAAACGGACCACAAAGTCTTTTACCATGATAGCGTCGATAATATTGCTTTCGCCGATAAAGTCGGCAACGAAAGCATTTTTAGGTTCGTTATAAATATCCTGCGGAGTGCCAACCTGCTGGATAACACCGTCCTTCATAACAACAACGGTGTCCGACATGGTGAGGGCTTCCTCCTGGTCGTGTGTAACATAAATAAATGTGATATTAAGGCTCTGCTGAATGTTTTTAAGCTCGAGCTGCATCTCTTTTCTAAGCTTTAAATCAAGCGCACCGAGCGGCTCGTCAAGAAGCAGAACTCGCGGGTAATTTACGAGCGCACGCGCGATAGCAACTCGCTGCTGCTGACCGCCCGAAAGTTGATTTACTCTGCGCCTTTCAAAACCCTTAAGGTTTACAAGCTCAAGCATCTTTGAAACTCTTTTTTTGATTTCGTCCTTAGGCAGTTTTTTAACCTTGAGTCCGAAAGCAACATTTTCAAAAACATTTAAGTGGGGAAACAGAGCGTATCTCTGGAAAACGGTATTGACATTTCTCTGGTTAGGCGGAATTTTACTGCATTCCTTGCCGTCAAAATAAACCTTTCCGTCGGTAGCGTTCATAAAGCCACCTATGATACGAAGGGTAGTTGTCTTGCCGCAACCCGAAGGCCCCAGCAGAGTAACAAACTCTTTGTCACGGATAGACAAATTTATTTTGTCTAAAATGCGGTCACCGTCTTCGTACTCGAAAACGACGTCCTCTAAACGAATGATAGGGACATCTCCCATTTTGCATCCTCCCTTTGCGGTTTTTAACCGAGCGCGTATCCACCCCGGTCTTTCATTAGCTGTTTGCACCGAGAAGTTTCGGAATAGGTGCAATATCCTGCTAACCCACAGTTTCTTTTGGAATCCGCACCCCGCAAAAGGATTTTTATTTCACTCCGAAATGGAGCAAACAACGGCCCGTCTAAACTATGGTGCACTTGTTTTTGCATATAGATACAAAATAACATTTTAAGTATATATGTAAACTCATAAAAGGTCAAGATATTTTGCGAAATTTCTCTCAATTTTTGTCGAAAATCTTGCCATCTGTCAAGAATTAAAAATACTCCCGAATTTGCTCTAAAATCCTTTTATTTTCTCTCAATTTCACATAAACTCTACTTCAAAAAACACAAAAAAAGAACCCCGCAGGGTTCTTTCTTGTGTTTAAAACCAGTGCCAAATGCCATCACAATACTCATTTTGGCAAACTCTGTATCCATCATCAGTCAGTGCGATTGCAAAGGCTGTTTTCGTTGGTGTTCTACTATGATCATTTGTATCTACATCCCACTCGCAGAAATTATAGTGGGCTATATAATTATGTATGCCGTTTTTATATCCTTGATATTCAAGATTTAGATTATCATAAGTAATACCAGTTGCGCCTCCCCCGTCAAGAACACCAAGATAACCGTCAATATCTATAAAGTAAGCATCCATAAACTCATTTAGCATATCACCTGTAAATGTTTTTGCATAGTGCGCTTTGGCATCATCATAGGTGCGGTTGCTCTTGATATAGGAAACAGATGCGTCGTGGTCAAGAATATTTCCATTAGAATCATAGCGTGTACCCCTTTCGATTTCACCCCCAAATTCGAACATTACTGCATCTGTAATTTCTGCGCAAATAAAACTTACAATATAATCGGTTGATTTATCAAAAAGATATGATGCGATTTCCTCTGGGGGAACATCAGTTTCTTTAACACCATCGGGATTAAGATTTATGGAGGATGTTTCTTCAGTTGACGGGTTAGAAGAAACTATAGAAGTTAAATCTTCACTTGCAATCTGCGAGGAATTGTTGTTTACATTGTTGGGAGTGCAGCTACAAAAAGCTCCTAAAATCATTAAAACCGAAAGGGCTAGAGCAAATAATTTTTTCATAGGAGTACCTCCTTAGGTGTATTTTATGAGAAGCCAATCTGATTAGTATGCTTTTAATGTGTACTCATTATAAGGGGGTTGGTCCCAACCTGTCATTCCTTCTTTGTAGTATATAATAATATCTTTAAGATTATCACGGTATACTATTGAACTTTTAGCTTTTGGAGCGTCTGAAAATGTTTTTATACTTTTAAGGGCGGGGAGATCCCCAAAGAAGTAGTTGCTTATTTCGGTCACGCTTTCGGGAATAGTAATTTCCTCTACGCCCGCTCCTGCAAAAACGGCATATCCGTTTAACTTTTCGGTTCCTTCACCAAATGTTATAGTTGTGAGTGCTGTGCATCCCACAAAAGATCCGCTATCTAAACGAACAAGGCTTTTTGGGATGTAGACTTCCTGTAACACATAACAGTTTCTAAATGCGTCAATGCCTACTTCTTCAATTCCTTCCGGAAGAAGAACTTTTTCTAATTTATCACAATGAAAAAAAGCCTCGGTACCTATCTTCTTTAATCCACTGCCGAAATATACGGTTTGGAGATTAGCACAATGAAAAAAGGCTTCCATTCCTATTACAGCTACAGTATCGGGAATAACGACTGACTTTATATTCTGTTTTTTAAATGAGTAATTAGAAATGGCATCAACAATTTTTCCGTCAATCTTGGATGGAATAACAACTGTATCATCACTGCCAATGTATTTAGTTATGTACACAGTTTCATTATCAGAAATCTTATATTCAAAATCCGATGCAGGATTTGCTGCGACCTGAGAAGAAACACCTTCTGTGTTTTGAGGCTTGCAGCCGCAAAAAACTCCCAAAATCATTAAAACCGAAAGGGTAAGAGCAAATAATTTTTTCATAGAAGTACCTCCTTAAAAGTAGTATTATACTACTGTTACAATTTAAGTCTACCATATTAGATGTAAAATGTCTATATTTTTTTGCTATACCGAATAAACAAAGTTTGACACCGTTTTTTGTACAATTTAATAATTTTATCTGCAAGATATTGCAAGGCCTCCT
>JAZQLL010000055.1:0-7756 GCA_045542675.1 Oscillospiraceae bacterium | reverse complement strand
AGCCACTCGCTTTCATCCGGTCAGGTGCTTCATAGCGATTATAGTTTCAGCGATTGCCTGACCATTGTAAAAGAAATGGCTGACAATCTCTGCCTTGAACTTTTTGATAATGAACTTGTAACTCGCAGCATCACGCTCTCGCTTACCATGGCGGGTGAGGAAAGGACAACCCTAAGGGGTACCGAGCGGCTCTCCTCTGCCACAAATTCGGCAACCGAACTTATTTCGGCTACTGTGCGCCTATATGAGAAAATCGCAAATAGAGATAAGAAAATTCGAAAGGTTAACATTGCATTTAACGATGTGGTGCCCGAAGGGTATGAGCAGTTTGATTTCTTTTCGCCGAGTGAAAACCGCGAAAAAGAAAGAAAGCAGATGCAGGCGGTGAGCAGCATCAAAAAGCGGTTTGGTAAAAACGCCATTATAAAAGGAATGGACCTTAGAAGTGAAGCAACGGGCCGCGATAGAAACAGGCAGATAGGCGGGCACAAAAGCGGCGATAAAACCTTAAATGAGGGGGATAAAAATGGCTAAAAGTGACAGAGCAAAGATTTTTGCATCATTTAATCCTCTTAAAAGTTTGGGACAGGCACTTATCAAAAAGGAAAAGGTAGTAGTTCCCAAAGCCGAGCTTGCCGACGACAGAGTGGAAGAAATAGACCGCACTCTGCACGAAATTGCCCCGGGCAGAATGATAACCGTTGTTTTTTACTGTGGCGGCGAGTATCAAAGGATTACGGGATGCGTCAGCACCTTTTCTCCCGACGAGAAAAAACTTGCCGTTTGCAAGAGAGAAATACCTTTTGATAACATTTATGACCTTAAAATTGAAGAATAAAAAGGAAAAACCGCTCCCACAATTTGTGGGAGCCGTTTTTGTACGCCATACACTTGATTTAAAGTTTAACTTTTGGTATAATGTTATCAAGGAAATTGTGCCAAAAATTAATTCAAGATAAAAGGAGACTGATTTTATGTCAAATGCATATCCTACTCCCCATATAAATGCAACCCCCGCAGATTTCGGTAAAACCGTTTTAATGCCCGGCGACCCTTTAAGAGCTAAGTTTATCGCCGAGAACTTTTTAGAAAATCCTGTTTTAGTTAACAATGTCCGCGGTGTGCAGGGCTATACCGGCACATATAAGGGCGTCAAGGTTTCGGTTATGGCAAGCGGAATGGGAATGCCCTCAATCGGAATTTATTCACACGAACTTTTCAACTTCTTCGGGGTTGAAAATATCATCAGAGTCGGCTCGGCAGGAGCACTTCGCGGCGATATCCCCGTTCGCGATGTTGTTATCGGTATGGGCGCCTGCACAAACTCTAATTTTGTGCATCAGTTCGGACTTGACGGCACATACAGTGCAATTTGCAGTTATAAAATGCTTAAAATTGCCGCAGGTATTGCCGAGGATATGGGAATAAATTATCACGTTGGAAACATTCTTTCAAGCGACACCTTCTACAACGACCCCACAAGCACTCTGCCTTCAACTGAAACCTGGGGTAAGATGGGCGTGCTTGCAGTTGAGATGGAAGCGGGGGCGCTTTATATGAACGCCGCAAGATACGGAAAAAATGCTCTTGCTATCTGCACAGTTTCGGATAACCTTGTATCAGGCGAGGTTACAACCGCCGAGGAAAGACAAAATTCATTTACCGAAATGATGAAATTAGCACTTGAAACGGCAGTTATTTTAGGTTAAGAAAGAGGTGAAAGCCTTGAAAAGAGTATTTCTTATAGTGCTCGACTCGGTAGGAATCGGCGCTCAGGCGGACGCGCACCTTTTCGGTGACGCGGGCGCTAATACAATGAAGAGGATTTCACGGTCGGACAAATTTAATTGCCCCAACCTTATAAAAATGGGCCTTGGAAATATTGATGGCGTGGACTATCTTGAAAAGGCAGAAAATCCTACTGCCGCAGTAATGAAAATGACCGAGAAATCAATGGGCAAGGATACAACGATAGGTCACTGGGAGATTGCGGGAATAGTTTCCGAAAAGGCTATGCCCACCTATCCTGATGGCTTTCCTAAGGAACTTATAGATGAGTTTTCAAAAAGATGCGGCAGAGGCGTTATCTGCAACGGCGTCGGCTCGGGAACCGAGATAATTAAAGAGTGGGGCAAGGAGCACGTTGAAACGGGCAACCTCATAGTTTACACCTCGGCGGACAGCGTTTTCCAGATTGCTGCCCATGAGGAAGTTGTGCCCCTTGATGAACTTTATAAATGCTGCGAAATCGCGAGGGAACTTCTCTGCGGCGAGCACGCGGTAGGCAGAGTTATCGCCCGCCCCTTTATAAAAGAGGCACCTAATTTCGAGCGCACCGCCAACCGCCGCGACTTTTCACTGAAACCCACCGCTGATACGCTTTTAGACTATGTAAAAAAGTCGGGTAAGGATGTTATTGCGGTAGGTAAGATTTCGGATATTTTTGCGGGCGTAGGCGTAACTGAGAAAATCGTTTCGCATAGCAACAGCGAGGGCATGGAAATTACCCGCGCGCTTCTTGACCGCGAATTTGAGGGCCTTTGCTTTACAAACCTTGTTGACTTTGATATGAAGTTTGGTCACCGCCAGGATATTGACGGCTATGCCGCCGCTCTTTCGGAATTTGATAGGTGGCTCCCCTCGTTTGTAGAGAAAATGGGCGAGGACGATGTTCTTATGATAACCGCCGACCACGGATGTGACCCCGGCGACGAGAGCACCGATCATACAAGAGAGCACACCCCCTTTATCGTTTACGGCAAGAAAATAAAGGCGGGCGAGTACGGCGTAAGAGAGAGTTTTGCCGATATTGGCAAAACGGTTGCCGATATGCTGGGCGTTAAATATAACGGCGCAGGCGAGAGCCTTGCTCAAATCCTTACAAAATAAAGGAGAAGTCTTATGACAGACAGAGAACTTGTTGACCTTTGTATAAAGGCAAGAGAAAACTCATATAGCCCCTATTCAAAATTCTGCGTAGGCGCCGCCCTTTTGACAAAATCGGGCAAGGTCTACACGGGATGTAATGTTGAAAACGCTTCCTATGGCGTTTGCATCTGCGCCGAGCGTACTGCTATTTCAAAAGCGGTAAGCGAGGGAGAAAGGGAGTTTGAGGCTATTGCGATCTGCGGCGCACATCGTGGTGAAGAGATTCTCGAGCCCGTTGCTCCCTGCGGAATCTGCAGACAGACTATGGCAGAGTTCTGCTCGGGAGATTTTCGTGTACTGCTTGCAAAAGAAGACGGTTTTGATAGTTATAAGTTTTCAGAACTTTTGCCCCTTTCCTTTAACAAAGAAGCTTTGATAGGTGAATAATATGAGAATGTATGACATCATAATGAAAAAGCGCAGTGGCGGCACTTTAAGTCCTGAGGAAATTTCCTTTTTTGTAAAGGGATATACAAACGGCTCTATACCCGATTATCAGGCCTCAGCGCTTACTATGGCTATCTATTATATGGGTATGACCGATGAGGAAACCGTAAATCTTACGCTTGCTATGGCGAATTCGGGAGATACGGTTGATCTTTCGCGCTTCGGCAACCTTTCCTGCGATAAGCATAGTACCGGTGGCGTGGGTGACAAGACCACTCTCATTGTAGCGCCTACAGTTGCCGCACTTGGCGGTAAACTAGCCAAAATGTCGGGCAGGGGCCTCGGGCACACAGGCGGAACGGTTGATAAACTAGAGTCCATCGATGGCTACAAGACAACTCTTTCGGCAGACGAGTTTTTCTCGCAGGTTGAACAAATTGGCATTTCGGTTATCGGTCAGAGCGGAAATCTTGCGCCCGCCGATAAAAAGCTTTATGCCCTTCGCGATGTTACCGCAACCGTTGATAGCATCCCCCTCATTACCTCGAGCATTATGAGCAAGAAAATTGCCGCAGGCTCGCACAATATAACCCTTGATGTCAAGGTCGGTAGCGGCGCATTTATGAAAACCTTAGAAGATGCCGAAACTCTGGCAACTGCTATGGTAAACATCGGTAAAGGTTGCGGCAGAAATGTTTCGGCGGTACTTACCGATATGGACTGCCCCTTGGGTGACAATATCGGTAACAGCCTTGAGGTTATCGAGGCGGTAGAGGTTTTAAAAGGCGAGAAAAAAGGTGACCTTTACGAAGTTTCAATGTCGCTTGCTGCAGAACTTGTTTCTAAACTTGATGGCATCGGCTTTGAAGAGGCTTATAAAAAGTGTGTAGACTGCGTGGAAAGCGGTAAAGCGCTTTCTAAGATGCGTCAGTGGATAGAACTTCAAGGCGGAGATGTGCGCCTTATAGACAATCCCGACCTCTTTAAAAAGGCGGACTATACATTTGAAGTAAAGGCTCAGAAGAGCGGCTATGTGCAAAAAATGGATGCCGAGCAAATCGGCAACGCCGCCGCAGTGCTTGGCGCGGGCAGAGTCAGTAAGACTGATAATATCGACTTCTCGGCAGGCATTGTTTTAAACAAAAAGGTGGGGGATAGGGTAGAAGAGGGCGAACCCCTTTGTACACTCTACACCTGCAATAAAGACAAAATCTCAGACGCCGCAGAGAGATATGTTTCTGCAGTTGTCATCGGAGAGGAAAAAATAGACAGAAATCCTCTTATTTATAAAATTATAAGATGATTTTGAGGTGAAAAAATGCAAAAAACTAAAAAAGGTGCGCGTTTTTGGATAGCGCTTGTAATCTTTAGCCTTACGGGTCAGGTTGCCTGGGTTATCGAAAATATGTACTTTAACGTTTTTATTTATAAAATGTTCAACGCGTCGGCAGGCGCAATTTCGGCAATGGTTGCCGCCAGCGCAGTTGCCGCAACGCTGACTACCATCATAATCGGCGCTCTGTCGGATAAGATAGGTAAGAGAAAGGTGTTCATCTGCGGCGGATATATCTTGTGGGGTCTCTCGATTGGCTCGTTTGCCCTTATTAGACTTGATGTTGTCGGTGCGCTTTTTCCCGCCGCCGCATCTGCCGCATCGGTTGCCATAACGCTTGTTATAATTATGGACTGTGTTATGACCTTTTTCGGCTCATCGGCTAATGATGCCTGCTTTAACGCTTGGCTTACCGATAGCACAGACTCTACAAACCGCGGCGCCGCAGAGGGTATAAATGCTATGATGCCGCTCGTTGCAATCCTTGCGGTTTTCGGCGGATTTATGGCTTTCAACCTAGATGAGAGCGAGAGTTGGGTCAAGATATTCCTTATTATCGGCGTGGCAGTAATTGTTATCGGCGTGCTCGGAATTTTCCTTATCGATGACACCGCCGAGAAAAAAGAAGAGAACAAAAGTTGCTTTAAAAATATAATCTACGGTTTCAGACCCTCGGTTATACGTGAAAATAAATTGCTTTATATAGCATTTATTGCTTTTACCCTTTTCTCGATAGCAATTCAGATTTTCATGCCCTATCTCATAATTTACTATGAGGTTTCGCTTAAAATGGCGGATTATGTGCTTATTATGGCGCCCGCTATAATTTTAGCATCGATTGTCACCGCGGTTTACGGCAGGGTGTACGATAAGTTCGGCTTTAAAAAGGCCATAATTCCTATGGTACTGACCCTTATGGCAGGATTTATTGTACTGTATCTCGTGAGAGGTAAGGCGCTTGTATTTGTCGGCTCGCTTCTTATGATGATTGGCTATCTTGCCTCGACCGCCGTTTTCGGCGCATATTTAAGAGATAAAACTCCCGTAGGAAAAGCAGGAATGTTCCAGGGACTTCGAATAGTTTTTCAGGTGCTTATCCCGGGAATCGTCGGTCCCTTTATCGGAGCGCAGGTTCTTAAAAACGCCGAAACTATGGTGGGCGGAGACGGAACGGTATCATTTGTTCCTAACGCTAATATTTTCTTAGCGGCGCTTGTCGCTTCGCTCTTTGTCTGGATAGCGCTTGCCGTTATCTTTAGACTTACTAAAAAGGAGGCAAAATAAATGACAGAGAATTTTGCCAGACTTTACTCAAAGCAGGGCGAAAATTTCTGTCTTGAAAACCTCAACACATATCCCCGCCCCCAACTTAAAAGAGACAGTTTTCTAAGCCTTAACGGACAGTGGGATTTCGAAATTTCCGAGAGCAGTAGTGTGCCCTCGGATTTTTCAAGAAAAATTTGTGTGCCCTTCGCTCCCGAAAGCGCGCTTTCGGGCGTGGAAGAGGTTTTTGATGAAAAATATTTTCGCTATTATAAAAAGGAGTTTTCTCTGCCCCACGGCTTTTTAAGGGATAGAGTTATCCTTCATTTCGGCGCAGTCGATAGCGAGTGCGAGGTTTTTCTAAACGGCGTAAGCCTCGGGACTCACCGTGGCGGCTATGATGCCTTTTCCTTTGACATTACAGAGCGTCTTAAGGAAAACAACACCCTTACCCTTCGGGTTTGGGATTATCTTAGCAGTAAAATCCTGCCCTACGGAAAACAGTGCTATAAACGAGGCGGAATGTGGTACACCCCCGTATCGGGAATATGGCAGACAGTGTGGCTTGAGAGCGTTGCTTATAAATATATAAAATCCCTTGAAATAAAAACTGATAAAAATATTGTCAGTATTTTCGCAGAGGGCGTAGATAGCGGCGAGATAACCGTTCAAACTCCCGATGGCGAAATTGGGACGGAACTTAAAGAGGGCAAAGCGCAAATTAAGATAGAAAATCCGAACCTTTGGAGTCCCGAAAACCCCTACCTCTATTATTTTACGATAGAGAGCGAGGGGGATAGAGTAGAGTCTTACTTTGCCCTGCGCACCCTTGAGATAAAAAATGTAAATGGCAAGGCTCGGCTTTGCCTAAACGGCAAGCCCTACTTTTTTCACGGGCTACTTGACCAAGGATATTTTTGTGACGGTATTTTTACCCCTGCATCAATGCAGTGCTATGAAGAGGACATTCTTAGCATGAAGGCGCTCGGTTTTAATATGCTGAGAAAACACATAAAAATTGAGCCTGAGCAGTTTTATTATGACTGCGACAGACTCGGAATGGTTGTTTTCCAGGATATGATAAACAATAGCGACTACTCGTTTTTAAGAGATACCGCTCTACCGACTGTCTTTATGAAAACCCTCGGCGACAAGTATCTTCACAGAAATAAAAAGAGCCGTGCGGCGTTTGTTGAGCACATGGAGAAAACCGTCAAAACCCTTTCAAATCACCCCTGTATCTGTTACTGGACCATTTTTAACGAGGGTTGGGGACAGTTTGAAAGCGGCAAAATGTATAAAAAACTCAAAAGCCTTGATGATACAAGGTTTGTCGATAGTGCATCGGGCTGGTTTAAAGGCGCCGAGAGCGATGTGGTAAGTGACCACGTTTACTTTAAGAGCGTTAAATTTAAACCCAGCAACAAACCGACGGTGCTTTCGGAATTCGGCGGTTACAGTTTCAGGGAAGAGGGACACATCTTTAACCTCACTAAATTCTATGGCTACGGCTCGTTTGAGAAACGCGAAGAATTTGAAAACGCCTTTGTTTCGCTCTATGAAAACGAGGTCATCCCTGCGGCAGAAAAAGGACTTTCCGCCGCTGTTTATACACAGATATCGGATGTCGAGGATGAAACCAACGGGCTTTTGACTTATGACCGCAAGGTGCTAAAAGTCACTTCCGAAAAACTCCTGCCCATTGCAGAAAAATTAAAACAAGCGGTAAAAAAATAAAAACAACACCCGAGAAACTAATGTTTCTCGGGTGTTTTTCTTATAGATATATCGGCTCTTGCGCCGCCCACACTGCCATTGTATAAAGTATGGGCGTAGCCGACCGCT
>JAZQLL010000054.1:0-3183 GCA_045542675.1 Oscillospiraceae bacterium | reverse complement strand
CGGCGAAGGCAGAATCGACGCATTCCGCGAAATGATCTGCTCCGAAACCGTTGAAGAAAGAGAAGTTGCTCTTGCAAAGATCCTTCCCATGCAGCAGGCTGACTTCGAAGCACTCTACGAAGCTCTCGAAGGCACTCCCGTTTGCATCCGTTTCCTGGATCCCCCGCTCCATGAATTCGTTCCCACCGAAGAAGCTGACATCGCAGCGCTCGCTGCAGCTCAGGGCAAGACCGTTGAAACCATCAAGGCTCTCATCGCTTCCCTGCACGAATTCAACCCGATGATGGGTCACCGCGGCTGCCGTCTGGCTGTCACCTACCCTGAAATCGCAAAGATGCAGACTGCTGCTGTCATCCGTGCAGCAATCAACGTCAAGAAGAACCACGCTGACTGGAATGTCAAGCCTGAGATCATGATCCCGCTCGTCGGCGAAATCAAGGAACTCAAGTACGTCAAGAAGGTCGTCGTTGAAACCGCTGACGCTGAAATCGCAGCTGCAGGTGTCGAACTCGAATATGAGGTCGGTACCATGATCGAAATCCCGCGCGCAGCTCTTACCGCTGACGAAATCGCAAAGGAAGCTGACTTCTTCTGCTTCGGTACCAACGACCTGACCCAGATGACCTTCGGCTTCTCCCGTGACGACGCAGGCAAGTTCCTGAACGCTTACTACGATGCAAAGATCTTCGAAAACGATCCCTTCGCTAAGCTCGATACCACCGGTGTCGGCAAGCTGATGAACATCGCTGTTGATCTCGGCCGCGCAAACAACGACAAGCTCCACTGCGGTATCTGCGGTGAGCACGGCGGTGACCCCGTCTCCGTGGAGTTCTGCCACAAGGTTGGTCTGGACTACGTGTCCTGCTCTCCCTTCCGTGTGCCGATCGCCCGTCTGGCCGCCGCTCAGGCAGCTATCAAAGAATCTAAGTAATTAGATTTATAAAGCAAATCGAATCTCCACCCAGCAATCGGGGGGGATTTTTGTATATCTTGAAAAACTTTTGTTTTGGTGCTATAATACAGCTAAAGCGGTTAGTGTATGAAGAAAAGACTTTTGATTATTATAGCTATCGTCTTGGTGCTGATTTTATCGGCTATTGCGTATTTTTTTATTTGGGGCGGAAAACCACAAATTGATAATTTTGCTGACATATCTAATGATTATGAGTGTATTGCCAATGTGGCACTAAATTATTATAACGAATTACCGGTCAAAGATGAATCTGTGCTGATATCTATCTGTGAAGACCATTTGTTAATATGGGATTTAGAAACTAATAATAAAACAAAAATAGACCTTAATGATGAACAAAAAGCCGCACTTGAAACCGTAAACAAAAAATTCAATTTTGGTTATTTAAGAGTTTCAAAAGATACTGTGTTTTTTTGGCGTGACGAAACGGGATATTATGGACTTGTGTATTCAAAACATCCTCTTGCCGCACTCTATAAAGCGGAGTTGCCGCAACATGGTCGTGAATATCATAGAATAAACAGCCACTGGTACGAATGGGGCGTTTGGGGAATCTAAATTTCCCACTTTTGCTGATAGCACCACAGGCTGCAATAAAGGAATCTAAGTAATCAGATTTATAAAGCAAAACTATCCGCCCGAGAAATCGGGCGGATTTTTTATTGTGTTTTGCAACTAATGTGATATAATAAGTCTTAAATAATAAAACTTTTTCTTTTTTAAGGACGATTACTATGAAAAAAACCTATATAACATCTATGCCTGACCACATCGGCGCTTTTTTAAAAGCCAGTGAGTGTTTTTCCTCGTTGGGAATCAATATAACCCGAGTTAATTATAATAAAGCTATTGATTCTCACATATTGTTTATTGATGCTGATGGCACAGAAGAACAACTTAAAAAAGCGGATTTGGAACTTGAAAAAATCGGATACTTAGGCAATGACAACTCTAACAAAACAAGTGTTGTTTTGTTGGAATTTTGTTTAAAAGATGTTCCTGGAAGTGTTACAGATATTCTTAAACTTATAAGTGAATTTAATTTTAATATTTCTTATATTAGTTCACAAGAAAACGGAACAGATTATCAATATTTTAAAATGGGATTATATGTTGATGATTCTGATAAAATTGCCTATTTTTTAAGTCGAGCAGAAAAGTTGTGTAAAGTGCGGGTTATTGATTATAACCGTTCTAAGAACGTCTACGATAACAGTATTTTTTATAACACCTATGTTTTGGGTTTATCACAAATGATGGGACTTTCTGCAGATGGAAAACAGGAACTTTTAATAAATGTTAATCTTGCTATGCAAACATTAGATGAAAAAGGTTTATCGCCTTATAGAACGTTTGACAGTATAAGTAAGTTTGCTGAACTTTTAAGTATTTCAAAAGGAAAAAACTTTGCACCACGTATAAGCACACACAAAATTTCCGAAAACACTGAAATAACTTTAGTTGAGCCGCCCTGTGGCAGCAACACTATAATCATAAATAGTAATGGGGAGTATTTATTTATTGATAGCGGATATGCTTGTTATCAAAATGAAATGGTTAATATCTTTAACAAAATTATTCCTGAATTTAGTACTATAAAAAAGAAAATACTTATCACCCATGCGGATGTAGACCATTGCGGACTCTTGCCAATTTTTGATGAGATAATTACAAACGAAAAAACAGCGAAGTGCCTAGAAAAGGAATATAATGGACTTGATGGATACCGCGAGGAAAATCCTTTACATAAGCCGTATATTAACATATGCAAAATCCTTACTGAGTACAAGCCGATAAATCCTGAAAAGGTTGTTAAACTTTGGGAAAGTGCACAAACATATGACAAACCTCTTACCCAAACAGGTTTTTATAATTTTGGTGAGCTGAATTTTGAAGTGTATGAAGGAAAAGGCGGACATCTGCCTGGGGAAATCGTTTTAATAGATTATGCGAATCACATTGCTATTACAGGAGATATTTATATTAACACGCATGGTCTTACGGCTGAACAGGAAAAATATAACAGATATGCACCAATACTAATGACATCTGTTGATACAGACCCCAAATTATGTTCAGAGGAAAGAAATGCTATTCTACAACGATTGGGCGTAGGGAAGTGGCAGATTTTCGGAGCGCACGGTTTTAAAAAGGATTATTCAGTAAATTTATAGTTTTATCTTTAATATGTATATATTTCCCACTTTTGC
>JAZQLL010000053.1:0-2859 GCA_045542675.1 Oscillospiraceae bacterium | reverse complement strand
AGACGATAGCGCGGGACTACCTAACATGCCCGAATATTCAAACGATGTCATTCTTAAGTTTGAGAAGGAAACTATCGGAATGTTCCTTTCGGGACATCCTGTAAAGCCTTATCTTCCTTTAATAAAGGCCAAGAAATTTGCCACAACGGGAAGGCTTACCGAAGAAGAATCAAGGTATTCTGATGGTGATAGAATCAGTATTCTCGGTGTTATTACTCAAATGAAGACTAAAAATACCCGTTCCAATAAATCGATGGCTGTCTTGCAGGTTGAAGATTTAGAGGGTTCGGCGGAGGTTTTGGTTTTTCCAAATGTTTTACTCAAATACGAGTCGATGCTGTATGAATATTCTAAGGACGATAAAAAGAGTATCGTTATCATTGACGGAACGGTTGACCTCAAGGATGAAGGAAGCATAAAAATTATTTGTAATAATGTTTTATCTCCTTCGCAATTTGAAAAAAATATCCCTGTGGAAAATAAAATATATATTAAAGTCCCGTCTAAAGACTCGTATGAGTATAACGCTATTGTTAAACTGATAAATAGTAGCCCAAGAGGTAATTACCAGGTAATTATGAGAATTGCAGATACAAATCTACTTATAAAGATGAATGACGGATATTCGGTATCATGTAATGATTGGCTTGTATCGGCAATAAGGGACATAGTCGGTTTTGAAAATGTTGTTGTTAAAGACGGAAAATGAGTGATTTGTCCATAAAAATGATAAAGTGTATATTGACAAGGTGACAATTTCATAATACACTAATATTAGCAATTGTATTATTTTGGAGGAATAGGTATGAAATCCATTGGAGTTTTAACAAGTGGCGGCGATGCACCCGGAATGAATGCCGCAATCCGTTCTGTTGTTCGTTCTGCAATCGCTAACGGATATAAGGTTTATGGTATTTATAATGGTTATAAGGGACTTATAAAAGGTCAGGTAGAAGAGTTTACAAGAGCCAATGTCTCTAATATCATTAACCGCGGTGGAACAGTTCTCTATACCGCAAGATGTAATGAATTCAGAACACAGGAAGGCGTTTTGAAGGGAAAAGAAACCTGCGATAGACTTGGTATTGAAGGCCTTGTTGTTATCGGTGGAGATGGCTCGTTTAGAGGCGCTGCGGATCTTTCTGCAGCAGGAATCCCTTGTGTAGGAATCCCCGGCACCATTGATAATGATATTTCCTGCTCGGATTATACTCTTGGATTTGATACAGCACTTAATACAGTTGTAGATATGGTTGATAAACTTCGTGATACCTGCGATTCTCATAACAGATGCAGTGTTGTTGAGGTTATGGGCAGACACTGCGGTGACCTTGCTCTTAATGCAGGTGTTGCTTGCGGTGCGGTTGCAACCGTAATTCCCGAGATTCCTTTCGACTTTGAGAAAGATGTTCTTGAAAAAGTCTACGAAGCACAAAGATACGGAAAGCGCCACTACATTGTAATTGTTGCAGAAGGTGTTGGTGGGTCTCAGGAGATTGCAAAGAAAATTGAGGAGATTACCGGTGTCGAGGCGCGTGCGGCCGTTCTTGCACACGTTCAGCGCGGTGGTTCACCCAGCGCTAAGGATAGACTTGTTGCAACCAGAATGGGAGATTATGCGGTAAATCTCTTGATGAAGGGTAAAAGTAACAGAGTTCTCGCACTCAGAGGAAATGATATTGTAGATTATGATATTCACGAAGCTCTGCAAATGAAGAAAACTATTAATAAACAACTTTATAAGGTTGCTACAACAGTTAGATAAACAAAAATCCCAAGGCATCATGCCTTGGGATTTCTTTATTTAAGAGGTTTGTATTTTTGCATAACAGATATTGCTGTTTTTATTCCGTCAACCGCGGCACTCATAATACCGCCCGCATATCCTGCGCCTTCACCGCATGGGTAAAGACCTTTTAGCGAAATGGATTCGCAGTTTTCATCGCGCAATATTCTCACAGGGGAAGAAGTGCGCGTCTCAATTCCCGTAAGTACCGCGTCATTTGCATCAAAACCGCGTATTTTTCGCCCAAAATCACGTAAACCGAGATTAAGCATATTGCTAATAGTTTTAGGGAAAAGCTCGTTAAAATCACAGGATTTAACGCCTAGCGAGTAGCTGGGCTCTACATTTTTTATTTCTAATCCCGCTCTGTTTTTCAAAAAGCAACCGACAGTCTGAGCAGGGGCGCAGTAATTACTTCCGCCCGCAGTAAACGCGGCGCTTTCGTACTGTCGCTGAAATGCGATTGCATCTCGTGGATCATTTCCGAAATCTTCCTGCGAAACAGAAACAACAAGAGCACTGTTGGCATTTTTGTTATTTCTTGCAAACTCACTCATTCCATTTGTAACAACAGTGTTTCTTTCCGAAGAAGATGGAACAACAAATCCACCCGGGCACATGCAAAATGTGTACACAGCCCTGCCGTTGCTTCTGAGCGATAACTGATATTCGCCCTTTGGCAGCATTGGGTGATTGGTATATTTACCATATAATCCTTTGTCAATATCGGATTGCAGATGCTCGATCCGTACGCCAATTGAAAACGGCTTAACTTCGACTGCGATATTTTTATCAAAAAGCATCTGAAATGTATCGCGTGCACTGTGTCCGATCGCAAGCAAAAGGGCAGAGCAGGGGAGGTAATCTCCATTTACTGATATGCCGACAATTTCATTGTTTTTGATTTCGATATCGTCAAGCTGCGAAAGAGTTAAAACGCTTCCACCGAGAGAAATAATCTCGTGTTTGATCTCTTTTACTATGTGTCGTAACTTATCAGTCCCAATGTGGGGCTTAGTTTTTTTTAGTATTTCATCGGGGGCACCGAATCGAACAAACTCATTAAGTACATA
>JAZQLL010000052.1:0-9527 GCA_045542675.1 Oscillospiraceae bacterium | reverse complement strand
CGCTTCTTAAAATTATTAAAGAAAACCCCCCAGTTTATAATGAAATTCGGTGGGGCGGAAATGTCAAAATAGGATATTACGACCAAGTCGGATCGTAGCCATGTCGTTCTGTGAGCCAAGGAGTTGTTCCATGGAGTTGTCTTCCTAAGACCGCTTGGCCTCCGACTTCGCTTCTTAAAATTATTAAAGAAAACCCCCCAGTTTATAATGAAATTCGGTGGGGCGGAAATGTCAAAATAGGATATTACGACCAGCATCTTGATATTTTAAATCCTGAAAACACAGTTATGGAAGAACTCTGGTCAAGATTTCCCAAAAGAGACCCCTTAAGCATCAGAACAACGCTTGGTAGAGCACTGTTCAGCGGCGAAACCATAGAGAAAAAAGTAGGAGACTTAAGCGGCGGCGAAAAGGCACGCCTCAGCCTTGCCATTTTGATTGAACAAAGACCCAATGTGCTTATAATGGACGAGCCTACAAACCATCTTGATCTCAATGTGAGAGAAATTCTAGAAAAGGCGCTTATTGACTTTAAGGGCACACTTATTATCGTTTCGCACGACAGATATTTTCTTGAGAAAATTCCAAATAAAATACTTAAACTTGAAAACAACTGCAATGCGGTTTTCTTTAAGGGCAATTATAGGGAATTTTGCGAAAAAGAGGCGGTAAATAAGGCGCAAAAAGCAACACAAGTCTCCGCACAAAAGGTTATTTCGCAGGAGAAACAATCGGGTTACAGAAGCCGACAAAAAAGAGCGGAAGATGCGCAAAGAAGAAACGAAATTTCAAGGCTTGAAAAAGAAATAAACTCCCTAGAGTCGCTCATTTCAGAGCTTGAAAATGAACTTGCCAATCCCGACGTATTTTCGGATTTTGTAAAATCTTCCGAAATGTTAAAAAATCTTGAGGATGCGCGCAAAAACTATGACGAAAGTTTTGAAAAGTGGGCGCAGCTTTTGGAAGAAGCAAACAGTTGATTTTTTGCTTTAGATATAGTATAATATTGGGTAATTTATTTAAGGAGAAACATTTTAATGCAAAATGATTTAAATATAAGCGAGAAAACACCTTTTTCTCTGCCTGCACTTGCGCTTCGCGGAATAATGTTGTTCCCGAGCACCGTTTTAAATTTTGAGGTTGTTCGCCCGAAATCCATTGCGGCGATAAATCTTGCACTGAAGAGACAAGGAGACATCTTTCTTGTAACACAAAAAGATGTTATGACCGAAGAGCCTGAGGAAAAGGACCTTTATAAAGTTGGCGTTGTAGCCAATATAAAGCAGGTAATCCGCGGAAACGGAAAGACCATAAGGGTTATTGTAGAGGGAAAATACAGAGCAAAAATGCTCTCGATTAATACTGAACTTGAGTACCTTTTAGCAAATGTAATTGAGCATCCGATAGCGCGCAGAAGTAATGCAGTTTCGGTAACACAAGAGGCGCTTATGCGCAAACTCAAGGATTCGTTTGAAACCTATGTAACGCTTGCCCCGCCTATGCCGCGCGAGATTATTGTCCGTATATTCAACGAGGCAGACCCCTACAAATTGGCGGAATTTTTCTCTGGTAATGTTCCTATTCCCATCGAAAATAAACAAAAGGTTTTGGAATTATCGAGCATAACTGCGCGCCTTGAGTACCTTATCAAGATTATCGAGCACGAAAATGAGATACTGAATATAGAAAAGCAGATAAGCGAGAAGGTTCAGGAGAACATTGACCATAATCAACGTGAATACTATCTGCGCGAACAGATGAAGGTTATTTCAGAGGAACTCGGTACAGCCGATGATCCTCTTTTGGAGTCTGAAGGATATCTTTTAGATCTTGCACAACTGCTTCTTCCCGAGGAAACTGACAATAAGATTAAAAGTGAAATCAAAAAACTCTCTAAAATGCCGCCCAATTCGCATGAGGCCAGCGTTTTAAGGACATATCTTGATACAGTTCTTTCGCTTCCTTGGGATAAAAGAATCGGTAAGAGAGTTGATATTGACGAGGCACAAAAAATTCTTGATGCCGAGCATTATGGTCTTAAAGAGGTAAAACAGCGTATCTTAGAATTTATTGCAGTTAGAAAACTCAACCCCGATATTAAGGGACAGATTATCTGTTTAGTCGGTCCTCCGGGAGTTGGTAAAACATCTATTGCTGCTTCGCTTGCAAAGGCTATGGGCAGAAAATATGTCAGAGTATCCCTCGGCGGTGTGCGCGATGAGGCAGATATTAGGGGACATAGAAAAACCTATATCGGCTCAATGCCCGGCAGGATTATAAATGCCTTCCAACAGGCAGGATGTTATAATCCTCTTATCTTGTTTGACGAGATTGATAAGATGGGCAATGACCATAGGGGAGACCCTGCATCCGCAATGCTTGAGGTGCTTGATAGCGAGCAGAATTTTGCTTTTCGTGACCATTATTTAGAGGTGCCTTTTGATATAAGCAGGGCGATTTTTGTCACCTCGGCTAATACTTTGGATACAATTCCTGCCCCCATTCTTGACAGAATGGATGTAATTGAACTTTCAAGTTATACGGCAGAGGAAAAATTCAGAATTTTAAAAGACCATCTTGTTGTGAAACAACTTAAAAAACACGGTCTTACTAAGAGTACTTGCAAAATAACCGATAGCGCAATCCGTGATATAATTGATTTTTATACAAGGGAAGCGGGCGTTCGCCAGGCAGAAAGAGTTATTGCTTCCGTTATGAGAAAGGTTGCAAAAAAGATAGTCGAATCAAATGGCGAGGTAAGGAAGGTAACTGTTGATTGCAACGATCTTACAAACCTTCTCGGCCCCCATCGTTATAAGAAGGATGTTGTTGAAAAGACTGACCTTGTCGGAACAGTAAATGGACTTGCGTTTACTACGGTCGGCGGTGAACTTTTAGAGATTGAGGCAACCGTCCTTGACGGAACGGGTAAAATCGAGATAACCGGAAGTCTTGGCGAGGTTATGACAGAGTCGGCAAAGATTGCGGTAAGTCATATACGTTCCATTGCAAAATATTATGATATTCCGTCAGACTTTTATAGGACTCGCGATATTCATATTCACGCTCCTGAAGGCGCTGTACCTAAGGATGGTCCTTCTGCAGGCATAACCATTGCAACGGCGCTTCTTTCTGCTCTTACCGGTATACCCGTGCGCCATGATGTTTGCATGACGGGTGAAATAACCCTTCGCGGTAGAGTTCTTCCCATTGGCGGACTTAAAGAAAAAACCATGGCTGCATACAAAGCTGGCATGAAAAAGGTTCTTATTCCTAAAGATAACATTCCCGATCTTGAAAAAATCGATGATACCGTCAAGGATAAACTAGAGTTTGTTGCAGTAGAAACGTTTTCAGATGTTATCGAAAACGCCCTTGTTTTGAGTGATAAAAAGGTTCAAAAGGATTTAAGCGGCGTTATTCCCTCCGAAGAGGGTCAAAAAAGGTCGGCTATAACTATTTAATCGGAGTAGTTTTATGAATTTTAACCAAATAGAATTTGAAACATCATTCGGAAGACCCGACCAGTTTTTTGAGTCGGATTGTCCCGAAATTGCATTTGTTGGCAGGTCAAATGTCGGCAAATCATCTATGATTAATAGGGTGTTTAGTAGGAAAAATCTTGCGAGAGTAAGTTCATCTCCGGGAAAAACGGCAACTATTAACTTTTTCAAACTCGGAAATTTGAGATTTGCCGACCTACCCGGTTATGGCTTTGCAAAGGTATCCAAAGAGGAAAGGGCCAAATGGGGAAACCTTATGGAAAGCTATTTTGCGGGTGATAGGCAAATTGAACTTGTTTTGTCGCTTATAGATTTTCGCCATCTGCCATCAAAAGATGATTTAACAATGATAAATTTCCTTATTGATGCCGAGATTCCTTTTGTGGTTGTTCTTACAAAAACGGACAAGTTATCCAAAAAAGAGAGAATCGAAATGCGCAAAAAGATAGAAGATGCCCTTAATATAGAGGGATGCTTTATCGAGTTTTCGGCAGAAACGGGAGAGGGCGTTGAAGAAATTCGCGCGCTTTTTGAAGAAATAAATAATGCAGACTAATTTCCGGGGGAATTTTTATGTTTGTGTCAGACAGTTTAAAGGTAAATGAAAACGGCAATCTCACCTTTGCAGGTGTGGATACAGTTTCGCTTGCAAAAAAATATTCCACACCGCTTTATGTGATGAACGAAAATGGAATAAGAGAAAATTGCAAGAGTTTTAAAAATGCAATAGATAAATACTATGACGGAAACGGGCTTATTTTGTACGCTTCCAAAGCGTTTTGTTGCAAGGAAATATGCAGGATTGTGGCTAGTGAGGGACTCGGACTTGATGTCGTTTCCGATGGCGAACTTCAAACCGCGCTTGCGGCAGGATTTCCTGCAGATAAAATTTATTTCCATGGAAATAATAAGCAGTATTTTGAACTTGAAAACGCAATAAAGGCAGGAATAGGCTGCATTATAGTAGATCACCTCGATGAACTTTCGGATATAAATAAAATTTCGGAAAAACTGGGTAAAAAGACGAATGTAATGCTTCGTATTAAGCCCGGTGTTGATGCGCATACTCACGAGTTTATTAAAACGGGTCAGATTGACTCTAAATTCGGCTTTGCACTCGAAAATGATGAGGCAATAGAGGCGGTTATTAAAGCCGTTTCCTGCGAAAATATCAGCCTTTGCGGACTTCATTGTCATATTGGCTCACAGGTCTTTGAGGAAGAGCCTTTTGAGCACACCGCGCAGATAATGATAAAGTTTTTAAGTGACATTAAAAACGCTATCGGAGTTGAAATCAAATCTCTTAACCTCGGTGGCGGATTTGGAATCAAGTATCTTGAATCCGATAATGCTATTCCGTTTGAAAATTATATAAAAAACGTGTCGGAAATTGTAAAAAGCGAATGCAAAAAGTATGATATTGCAGTTCCGTTCATTTTAATGGAACCTGGCAGGTCAATTGTTGGGTGTGAAGGTATAACACTTTACACTGTTGGAGCCATAAAAGACATTAAAAATGTACGTAAATTTGTATCTGTTGATGGTGGAATGAGTGATAATCCTCGCTATGCGCTTTATCAGTCGGATTACACTGCAGTAATTGCCAATAAAGCCGATAAACCTTTTGATGATACAGTAACAATTGCGGGAAAATGCTGTGAAAGCGGCGACCTTATACAAGAAAATTGTCCGCTTCAGACTGCAGAGAGAGGCGATATTCTCGCAGTTTTGACAACCGGTGCATATAACTACTCAATGTCATCAAACTACAATAGACTGCCTCGACCTGCCGTTGTAATGCTCAAAGATGGCGAGGATAGGGTTGTAGTTCGTAGAGAAACTGTTGAGGATGTTCTGAAAAACGATCTATAAGAGGTTTGACATGAAAAGTTACAGTAATTTTGCAAGCTTTTATGATGGTCTTACGAAGAACGTAGATTATAAAACGCTCGCAAAGTATTTTGACGGGCTTGTAAAGAAATATGGAAACGGCGGTAATTTGCTTTTAGACTTAGCTTGCGGAACTGGAAGCCTTTCGGTTGAACTTGCTAAAATGGGCTACGATGTTGTGGCAACAGATATAAGCGAGCAGATGCTTTCCGAGGCTCAAAGCAAGGTTGAAACATTTGGAAATCCTATTTTTCTCTGCCAAAGTATGCAAAATCTTGATATGTTCGGCACAATCGATGCAGTTGTCTGCTCACTTGATAGCATAAATCATATTGAGAGCGCTAGTGATGTTAAAACGGCAATACAAAAGGTTTCGCTATTTATGAATCCCGGCGCAGTTTTTATTTTTGATGTTAACACTCTTTATAAACACCGCGAAGTACTAGGTCAAAACGCCTTTGTTTACGATACAAATGAAGTGTATTGCGTATGGCAAAATAGTTTTGATAACTCAGACGGCTCGGTAGAAATTTCTCTTGATTTCTTTGAGGAGTTAGATGATGGCACCTACGACAGAAGCCAAGAGTGTTTCAAAGAATATTATTACAATGATGATTTCTTGTCTCAAACCATAAAGAACAGTGGTATGAGTATTATTTCTCGCTTTGACGGTTTTTCTGAGAATGAGGTGAACGAAAAATCCGAGCGAGTGGTTTATGTATGCAGAAAGGACTAATAAAATGGGACAACTTGTAAGATCGATTTCTGAAAACGGCGGAATTATTGCGCTTGCTATAGACTCAACCGATATAGTTTCGGTTATGGAAAAAACTCATAAAACTTCGGCTGTTGTAACCGCGGCGCTTGGTAGACTTATTACCGCCGCGTCGCTTATGGGAAGTTTGCTTAAAAACAAGGATGATTCCATAACACTACGTGTAAAAGCCGACGGACCTGCGGGCTCGCTTATAGCAGTAAGCGATTATATGGGAAATGCCAGAGGCTATGTCGAGAATGCTATTGTTGAGCTTCCTCTTAATAAGTTTGGAAAGCTTGATGTTTCGGGCGCAGTAGGTAAAGATGGAACTCTCTCTGTGATAAAAGATATCGGACTTAAGGATCCTTATGTCGGTCAGATTCCGCTTGTTTCGGGTGAAATTGCCGAGGATATAACGGCATATTATGCAAATAGTGAGCAGATTCCCACCGCCTGTGGACTCGGAGTGCTTGTTGACACAGATTTGAGTGTAATCAGTGCGGGCGGATATATCATTCAACTTCTTCCCGGTGTAACCGAGGAGGAAATCTCGCTTATCGAGAAAAATCTTGGTGAAATGCCGCCTGTCAGCACAATGCTTAAAAATAAGATGACCCCCGAGGATATTTGCAAAAAGGCGCTTGATGGATTTAATCCGCAGGTTCTTGATGAAATGAACTGCACATATAAATGTAACTGCAGTAGGGAAAGAGTAGAGAAGATGCTCATTTCCTTGGGTAAAGAAGAACTTCAGTCTATGGCTGACGAAAATATCACTCAAAAGGTAAATTGCCATTTCTGTAATAAGATTTATAGGTTTAATTCTAAGGAACTTTTGGACCTTATTGAACGCTCAAAATAGTTTTTTATCTGCTGCCGAAAATTTTTTCAAAAAAATGAAAATAATGCTTGCATTTTGTATTTTGGTGTGGTATTATATTGGGGCAGCAAAAATCTGGGTGTGGCGCAGTTTGGTAGCGCGCTACCTTGGGGTGGTAGAGGCCGTGGGTTCAACTCCCGCCACTCAGACCATGTCGTCGCGGTGGAAATTACTTCCTCCGCGGCGATTTTTATTTTAATGAAAAGGAGTGCTTTTTATGTTCAGTGTCAAGATTCCCGATGGATACCGTTCATCTCTTTCACTTAGAGATACACAGCGAGCGATTAAACTAACTAAGGACCTGTTTGAGCGAAATTTGGCGTCTGCGCTGAATTTAGAGAGAGTAACCGCTCCGCTCATCGTTACTAAACAAAGCGGTATTAACGACGATTTAAACGGCGTTGAGCGCAAGGTCCATTTTACAACTAAGGAGTTTTCCTGTGAGGCTGAGGTTGTTCAGTCACTCGCAAAGTGGAAGAGAATGGCTCTGTACCGCTATGGCTTTAAAAATGGCGAGGGTCTTTATACCGATATGAGCGCCATTCGCCGCGATGATAGCGTTGATAACCTTCATTCAATATATGTAGACCAGTGGGATTGGGAACTTGTTATTTCAAAAGAACAAAGAAATATAGATTTCTTAAAGCAAACCGTCAGAAAAATTGTTGAGGCATTCTGCAAAACTCACGATGCAGTTGTAAAAGAGTATCCCCAAATTAAGCAAACTTTCGCAAAAGACGTTTTCTTTGTGACATCGCAGGAGCTTGAGGATATGTATCCCGAACTTTCTTCCAAGGAAAGAGAACTTGCTATAACGAAAGAGCACAAAACTGTGTTTATTATGCAGATTGGCGAGGTTTTAAGAAGCGGCAATAAGCACGATGGAAGAGCGCCCGATTATGATGATTGGTCGTTAAATGGTGACCTTTTAATGTGGAGTGAGCCGCTTTCAACTGCCATTGAGCTTTCTTCAATGGGAATTCGCGTTGATAGAGAGGCTCTCATCTCGCAACTTGATAAAGCGGGCTGTAACGAGAGAATTCACTTTGATTACCACTCAAAAATTGCCGATGGAACCCTTCCGCTTACAATAGGCGGCGGACTCGGTCAGTCGCGAATTTGCCTTATAATGCTCGATAAAATTCATGTCGGAGAGGTACAGTGTTCCATCTGGCCGCAAGAGATGATTGATGAGTGTAAGGCAAAGGGAGTAGAGCTTTTATAATTTCTTTAAAAAAGTTTAAAAAAATCGAATTTTCGTATTGACAAAGCGAAATCGCGATGCTATAATGATTAGGCGCTCTGAGATAGGGCGCCGGAATATGCGAGTGTGCTGGAACTGGCAGACAGGCACGTTTGAGGGGCGTGTGTCTATGGCGTACGGGTTCAAGTCCCGTCACTCGCACCAAGTTGAGAGGAATTAACCTTTGGGTTAGTTCCTCTTAATTTTTTGTTATTATTGTGAAAAAGGGACTTGAAACGACCTCCAAACTCTGTGAGTTAAACGAACAAAGAGTATGGGAGAACAGTCCAGTGGACTGTTTTTTAGCAAATGGTGCGCCAGTTTTTGCGATAGCAAAAAACAAGCAGTCAACACGCCAAAGGCGAATATTGTATCTAAAGAATAAAAAAGAGCGCCCATCGGGTGCTCTTTTTACTTTATTACTTATTTCTTTTTGAAAGTTTGTTCCAAAACTTAAAGGTCATAGGCCATACACAGCCCGCAAAACCTGTCAAGAGGAAGTATCTTACGCCGTCAGCAATATATTCATTTCCGATAAGGTCACGAAGTGGCGTTTTAAGAACCGATTTAATAAGAATTATGGGAATAAGTCCTATTGCAAATTTTAAAATCTGCACCCACCATACTGCCTTGGTTTCAAAATGGGTGTAGCGCTCATCAATCTCAAATGTAAGCCAGAGAGCCAGGAAACAACCGAGCATTTTGTAACCGTTTGTAAGGCCATGCTCGTAGTTGTACATATCAATATCGGCAGGGAAGTTATAGAGCGAAACAAAGAGTAGATAGGCTATACTGAGTGCGGTCATAGATGCAAATAAAATTCGCATAGCCTTTTTACTTTCGGTACAACTGTGAATGATGGGATAAATTCCAAAAATGAGGATGAGTGCAATACCGATAGAAACTAAGACGTCGGCTGGCGTGTGAACCCCTAAATACATTCTCGAGAAAGGAACAAGCACACAAAGCGCTATACAAATTATTCTTATCCACAAATTTTTATTCCACCTAGCGATTCCGCCAAAAACTCCGACCGATGACTGAGTATGTCCGCTAGGAAATGAATAGCCTGTGGCTTCGGCTCTTGCGCTCTCAACAATTGTAAAATCGGGATCGCGCACCCAAGGGCGCGGGATGCGGAACACAAGTTTTAAAAACTGGTTTATAACAGTTCCGAAAAGACCTATTGTGAAAAGGTAGTAACCTTCTTTTTTATTGATACACCAAAAGAAAATAAGACCTATAACTATGAAA
>JAZQLL010000051.1:0-2034 GCA_045542675.1 Oscillospiraceae bacterium | reverse complement strand
GTGGGAAAAGATTACCATACCATAATTTCAAAAAAACTTGAGAAAATCACCGCCGATCTAAAGGAAGAATTCCCCAAAAATGAGTTTGCTCATTTTTGTGATATTTCCCCCATCAGAGAAGTTCAGGCGGCATACCTCTCGGGACTTGGATTGCTTGGAAAAAACGGGCTTTTAATCAACTCAAAATACGGTTCCTTCGTTTTTATCGGCGAGATAGTTTGTGACCTTGAAATAGAGAACTACTCGGCGCCGCTCGGATTTTGTATATCCTGCGGAAAGTGTATTATAGGCTGCAAAACGTTGGCCTTAAGCCACTTTGATGGATGTAAAGTTTTTTCACTTGACACCGCAAAATGCCTGTCTGCACTGACTCAGAAAAAGGGAGAACTCACAGAAGATGAAAAAGGCTTAATCTACGAGGGTGGGCTTGTCTGGGGATGCGATTCGTGTCAGACCTGTTGCCCATTAAACAGGGGTGCAAAGCACACGCCAATAGATGAATTTTACAATAGCACTCTGCCCTATTTGACCCCTGATAATCTCAGCGATTTTAAGGACCGCGCCTACGGATACAAGGGCAAGGCAATTTTACTTAGAAATATTGGAATATTAGGGGGAAACGGCGGCAATAATAAAGGCAAATAAATTTAGGAGGCCTTTATATGCTTGTTAAAGATATTATGACCCGGAATGTTGTAACGATCGAATGTGACGCGCCCCTTTCCCGCGCCGCCGAACTTATGCGGCAGTACGACATCGGAATTCTGCCCGTCGTTGAAAGAGACAAGGTTGTCGGAGTTATAACCGACCGCGATATTGTAACTCGCGGCGTGGCACAGAATAACCTCGGATGCAAAGTTTCGGAATGCATGAGCGCCAGTACAGTCTGTGCAAATCCCACTCAGGAAGTTAAAACCGCGGCAAAAACCATGGCGGCGCAACAGATAAGAAGGGTTCCCGTTATGGAAAACGGCTCATTGTGCGGCATTTTGTCCCTCTCCGACATTGTTCGAAACGGCTTTGATGCCGAAATCGCCGACACCTTATGCGAAATCTCAAAACCTTAAACAAAAAATCGGTTGGCATCTTAGCCAACCGATTTTTCTTTTGTTTCTCTTTTTCTCGTTATGCAGTAGATAAAAGGAAAAACACTTGCAAGTATTATTTGAATTCTTTGAACTATCGTACTCAGTATGAGCAGAATCAATTCCACACAGACCCACCCTGAAAGAGTGATGGAATCGGGAACACAGCTAATCATAGCGTAAACATCAAACACAGTACCAAATACAAAATAGCACTCAATGATTATAAAGCCAATTTTCACTAAAATGTTTCCGCCTTTTTTGAGTGTAAACATATAAAATACCACTACCACTGAGGCAATTAAAAGCATCACTAAACCGGCAAGCCAGGACTGTGCCGCTGCCATCATAATGCTCACCGCTGCCAAAACAATACTGACGATAATCTTCCATTTTGCCATAATATACACCTCTTTTATGAGGTCATGCCATTAAATGCCGGTAGCACAATTTAAAACAATTTTAACATATTAGAGGAGGCCTTGCAATATCTTGCAGATAAAATTATTAAATTGTACAAAAAACGGTGTCAAACTTTGTTTATTCGGTATAGCAAAAAAATATAGACATTTTGCATCTAATGTGGTAGTCTTAAATTGTAACAGTAGTATAATACTACTTTTAAGGAGGTACTTCTATGAAAAAATTATTTGCTCTAGCCCTTTCGGTTTTAATGTTATTAGGATTTTTTTGCGGCTGCAAGCCTCAAAACACAGAAGATATTTCTTCTCAGGTCGTAGCAAATCCTGCATCGGATTTTGAATACACAATTCTTAAATATAACGTTGTACAAATAGATGATTACATTGGCACGGACGATACAGTAATAATACCAAGTCATATTGAAAACTTACCGGTAACTTGTATTGCAAGGCTTAGAAATGAAGTTATTAAGACTGTTGAGATGCCGGATACCATGGATCTAATTGCGGATGACGCCTTTGCAGGG
>JAZQLL010000050.1:0-17149 GCA_045542675.1 Oscillospiraceae bacterium | reverse complement strand
AATTCTAAAAGAGTTGTATAATGATATGGTCATAATATTTTAAAAGAAGGCGTAAAAATGAAAACCACTATTTTGCTTTCCTTAGGCCTTGCGCTTCTGCTCGGTCTTTTGATGTCGCGTGTTGCCAAAAAGGTAGGGCTTCCTGCCGTCACCGCTTATCTTGTAACGGGAGTACTTATCGGTCCTTTTTGCCTGGGCGCGCTCGGGGTTGAGGGGCTTGGTTTTAACAGCGAGGCTCAGATCGAATCCTTTGGCATTTTAAGTGATGTTGCTCTCGGATTCATTGCATTTGCCATAGGAAACGAATTCAGACTTGCTCAACTTAAAAAAATCGGTAAGCAGGCAACTGTAATAGGAATAATCCAGGCAGTTGTTGCAACCCTTGTTGTTGATGCAGTGCTTATCGGTCTGCACTATATAATGCCCGACAAAATTTCGCTTTCGGCGGGCATAACGCTCGGCGCTATCGCATCTGCAACCGCTCCTGCGGCAACCTTGATGGTTGTAAGACAGTACAAGGCGAGCGGACCTCTTACCTCGCTTCTACTCCCTATCGTTGCACTTGACGATGCGGTTGGACTTGTTATATTCTCGGTTTCCTTCGGAATTGCCAGAGCCCTTCAGACAGGCGCTACCGATATGATTTCAATTGCAGTCGAACCTATTATTGAAATTATCGTTTCCTTAGGACTCGGTGCTTTAATGAGCTTATTGCTCACATTCTTTGAAAGGTTCTTCCATTCACGTTCAAAGCGACTTTCACTTGCAGTTACATTCGTTCTTTTAACAGTTGGAATCTGCATGATTCACTTCGAAATTTTTGGAATTAAGGTTGGATTTTCTCCCCTACTCTGCTGTATGATGCTCGGAACGGTATTCTGCAATCTCTGTGATTTTTCCGAAGAACTTATGGACAGATGCGACAGATGGACCGCTCCCCTATTTGTTTTGTTCTTCGTTATATCGGGCGCAGAACTTAAACTTTCGGTATTTTTAGACGCAGCAGTTGTTGTAATCGGACTTCTCTTTATAATTTTCCGTTCGCTCGGAAAATATTTTGGAACCTATTTCAGTGCAAAGGCTGTAGGATGCGATCAAAACACTGTAAAGTATTTGGGCATTACACTGCTTCCGCAGGCGGGTGTTGCGCTCGGAATGTCGGTTACTGCTATGCAGCTCGGAACTGTTGATGGCGGACTTATCAGAAATATTGTTTTATTCGCAGTTCTCATATATGAATTATTCGGACCTCTTGCTACAAAAATGGCTCTCACAAAGGCAGGAGAAATCAAAAAACACGAAAAAACTTCATCGCGAGGAGTTATCTAAACAAAAAGCCACGCTCAGCGTGGCTTTTTTTCTTGCTATTTATTAGATTCTGTGATACAATATAAAAAAAGGCAAAGGACTGATACTATGTCAAATATCTGGCACGACATTTCCCCCGATAGAATTCACCCCGATGATTTCATCTGTGTTATAGAAATTCCTCAGGGAAGTAAGAAAAAATACGAACTTGACAAGCAGACAGGTTACATTATTCTTGACAGAATATTGCACACCTCAACACACTATCCCGCAAACTACGGCTTTATCCCCCGTACCTACGGTGATGACCACGACCCACTTGATGTACTTTTACTTTGCTCGGAGTCGCTCGAGCCGATGACCTTAGTGCGTGCTTACCCCATCGGAGTTATCAATATGATTGACGACGGAAGAAACGACGAAAAGATTATCGCTATCCCCTTCAACGACCCGACATACAACAGTTACAAGGACATTTCCCAACTCCCTATGCACATTTTTGATGAGATGCGCCATTTCTTTGAGGTTTACAAAAAACTCGAGAACAAGGACACTGCGGTTGAAGAAGTTCAGGACAGAGATGCCGCTATCAAGATAATAGAAAGCGCTATCCAGAATTACAGTAACATATTCTAAAGAATAAAAAACGGTCGGCTATATGCCGACCGATTTTTTATTGTACAAGTTTAAATGAAAGAACTGTTCCCTTTGAATCGTAGGTGAGTTCGATTTTGTCACCCTTCTTTAAGAAAGGAAGGTCACTTGAAAGTTTTGCGGGTACAACATAAATCTGAACATTTGTGTTAAGTTTAACGTAGTACTGAGTATTTCCATCGACCACCGCGTTTGCAACATCAGAAACTATGCCCGATGCGATAAGCGCAATATCTTCTGTATCCTCTTTATCGGTTTGTATATTCTCATTACCGAGGGCATCGGCATACGCCTCTTTAGCCTTATCAACAGTGGCACCGATTCCAACGATATGATACTGCTCCATATCGACGAATGCGTACATCTTAACAAGACCCGCATCATCTTTTAAGGATACGAAATATGTCGGTCTGTCGGCAATGTTTAAGAGAATCGGGAAGGTTGCCTCGTATCCTAAATGCTGAACCTGACCCTCTGCACTATCCATTGCCGAATATTCCTCAGCGCCCGCCTGGGTGTAGAACTTAGTTTCCTTTGTTCGCAGGTTAGAAAGCACAAAGCCTAAGTTTGATTCATCATCGGTTATTGAGGTGATACCTGTATAAACCCATACATCATCATCGATGGCAAGGTAATTATACCCATCTGTAGGCTGGGTACAATTTTTCTGGCTGAAGATGGAGTTTAGGAAACCATCTTTATAAAGTCCGTTATAGGTAAGCTGATTTATGATCATATCCGAGTCATAAGCCTGATCTACCCATGTGGGAATATCCTCTTTGGCGTAGTACTGATTTTCACCGGTCTGGGCATTTACGAGCACAACGCCGTTTATATCCTTACCGCTCCAAACACCGATTCGATAATTTACTACCGATGCGACCCAGAAAGGTGTACCGTTATCGTCTATTTCAAACGAAATTTCAGCAAAAATCTTAGTGGGATGCGTAAATCTCAGGTATCTATTGATATTTCTCATAAAGTACTCACTTCTTGAATACTTTATGGGCTTTTGAAGTCTGACAAGGTCTGCTTCCTGGGTTGTAAGATTTACTGTGATATACCCGGGTATACCCTCACTCTGATTTGAAAGCCATTTTATCGCGTCGGCATATTTTAAAGGAGTTACTCTATAGGGATTGTTCTTATAGTTAATTTGGGTGTAATCTTCTTCAATCTCAAACTGAGAAACGAGGTCGGTTATCTGACCGAGTTCCCTTTTGCCAAGGCGGGATGCCACATCTCTATCAACGACGGGAATTTGCGACATTTTAAGTTCCGAAACGTCTTTTGAAAAGTCGCCATCCTTTATTTCAATAAGGTTTGAATAGGCTTTAGCATTAAAGAAGGTCGAGCCCACAATATCCACAGCTATAGGCAAAACAACAAGTGCAACTATAACTACAAGGAGAATCTTAAAGGGTTTTTTAGAGTTTTTGAGGACGGTCTTTCCGTCTACAAGAATTTCCTTGCCCTGTTTACCGCCAAGTCCTTTTACAAATTCGATGATTGAGGAAATTGCGAAAATCACTGTGCAAATAATTACGCTTTCTAAGATAAACTCCCAGAAACCGCGGTTTCTAAGGTTTATTGCAGGAAGTGTAAACCAAAAAAGCAAAAATTCCGCAACGGCACACAAAAGCACCTTAATAACAACTGATAAACCTTTTTTCAAGAGAAACACCTCTCTTTTTTTATTTTTGCAAGAACTTTTCTGCGCAAGCGAGTTTTACGCTGGCGCAAAGCACTACGCAAGCCTTCTCAAGATCTGCAACATCGAGATAAGAAGGTGCTATACGAATATTCTTATCCTCGGGGTCTTTTTTATACGGATAGGTTGAGCCTGCGGGGGTAAGCGAGATGCCTGCCTCTTTACAAAGCTCTACTGTTCTCTTAGCGCAGCCCTCGGGAACATCGAGGCTAATGAAATATCCGCCGCGTGGACGAGGATAATACACACAGCCAAGAGGTGCAAGTTCCTTATCAAACGCTGCTAAAACTGCCTCGAATTTGGGGCGAAGTATATCCGCGTGCTCGCGCATTTTTGCCATAATACCATCAACATTCTTAAAATATTTTACATGGCGAAGTTGATTTACTTTATCGTGGCTTATGGTCTGAACTGTCATAAACTTTTTAAGCCATTTTACGTTATTTTCAGACGATGCAAACGCGGCAACTCCCGCACCTGCAAGGCTTATTTTTGAGGTTGAGAAATAGATATAAACGATATCCTCGTTGCCGTACTTCTTGGCTTCCTCTAAAATATTCAAAAGTTCATCGCCCTCTTCATAGAGGTCGTGAACACAGTATGCGTTATCCCAGAAAATTCTGAAATCGTCCGCCGCGGGCTTTAGTGCGGCAAGGCGTTTTACAGTTTCGTCGCTATATGTGATGCCCTGCGGATTAGAGTACTTAGGCACACACCACATACCCTTGATACTGGCGTCCGTTGCAACGAGTTTCTCGATCATATCCATATCGGGACCCGCTTCGGTCATAGGAATTGTAATCATTTCTATGCCAAACTGCTCGGTGATAGCAAAATGTCTATCATATCCGGGGCTGGGGCAAAGGAATTTGATGTGACCCTGTTTTCCCCAAGGAGTTTTTCCCTCGCCTGTTCCGAAAAGCATTGCTCTTGCCATATTATCGTACATAATATTAAGGCTTGAGTTTCCGAAAACTACCATTTCTTCGGGTTTAACGCCGAGAAGCTCGGAAAAAAGCGCCTTTGCTTCGGGGATACCATCCATCACGCCATAATTACGATAGTCAAAACTTCTTCCCTCGAAATCTTCGGGAGTAAGGCAAGAAATCATATCGTTACAAAGGTCGAGCTGAGCGCCATTGGGCTTACCGCGCGAAATATCGAGCTTTAAACCGAGAGCGCAAGCATCTTCATATTCCTTTTTAAACTGAAGATAGGTTTCATTAAGTTGTTCTTTAGTCATTGAGCCAAGACTCATTTTTAAAATTCCTTTCAAAGCTAAACTTTACAAAAAAGCGGGATTTTACTCCCGCTTTTTTAAATTACATATTGATTATCTAACCTAAATTAGATAACTCTTGTGCGGATTACACCGTCAACTGCCTTTACATCGGCTGCGAGTGCATCAGCATTTGCAGCAACATCTGCCATAGCGTAAGCCATATCGCCTCTTGTGAAAGCGGCGAATTTAACTGCGCCTGCAAGTTTCTCTGCAACAGCTGCAGCAGCGCTTGCCTTATAGATTACGCAAACACGGTTTGTGCCTGCGGTAACTGCTCCGAGCTGTGCTCTGGGCATATTAACAGAGTTTACAATATTACCGTTTTCAAGGTAGTCGATAATCTCATCGGCCGCCATAACTGCGCAGTTATCTTCCGACTCGGGAGTTGATGCGCCGAGGTGAGGCAATGCAACAACATTCTCAACACCGATTACTGCATCGGTCGGGAAATCGGTTACATATCTTGAAGCCTTACCACTCTCTAATGCAGCAATCATATCAGCGTCATTAACCAGTGCATCACGAGCGAAGTTAAGGATTCTGACGCCATCCTTCATGCTTGCGAGGGTCTCAGCGTTAACCATACCGCGAGTACCATCGTTAAGGGGTACGTGAAGGGTGATGTAATCACTTACTGCATAGAGGTCTGCAAGATCGGTTACAACCTTAACCGAAGAAGGAAGGCGGATTGCTGCTGCTACCGAAAGATAGGGGTCATATCCTACAACCTTCATACCGAGAGCCTCTGCTGCCTGTGCAACCAAGATACCGATAGCGCCGAGGCCTACGATACCAAGGGTTTTGCCCATAATCTCGGGACCTACGAACTGAGATTTACCTTTTTCAACGAGCTTTAATGTCTCGGCTCCGTTGCCCTTAAGGGTTTTAGCCCAATCGGCACCGGGGAGAATCTTTCTTGAAGAAAGGAGAAGACCTGCAATAACAAGCTCTTTAACAGCGTTTGCATTAGCGCCGGGAGTATTGAAAACTACAACGCCCTCTTCTGCAAATCTATCAAGCGGAATGTTATTTACGCCTGCACCTGCTCTTGCAACACAGAGTGTACTCTCATCAAGAACAGTTTCGTGCATAGATGCCGAGCGAACCATTACGGCTACTGCATCTTTAGCATCCTCACTGCAAGCATACTTTGAAGCATCAAAGCGGTTTAAACCGATTGCTGCGATTTTATTAAGAAGTTTTACCTGATACATTAGTATTCCCTCTTTTACCTAAATTATTTGTGGCTCTCTTCGAAAGCTTTCATAAACTCAACGAGTTTCTTAACACCCTCTGTAGGCATAGCGTTATAGATAGAAGCACGCATACCGCCAACAGACTTATGACCCTTGATGTTTACGAAGCCTGCATCTGTACAAGCTTTGCAGAACTCTGCATCGAGGTCCTTGTCGCCTGTTACGAAAGTAACATTCATAAGAGATCTATCCTCTTTTGCAGCCTTGGGCTTAAACATAGCGGAAGAATCAAGATAATCGTAAAGGATTGCAGCCTTCTCAACATTGATCTTCTTCATATTTTCAAGACCGCCTACGATGCTATCGATCCACTCAAGAATGAGCTTATGAACATAGATAGAATATGTAGGAGGAGTATTATACATGGAGCCGTTATCAGCCTGTACCTGATAGTTCATCATAATAGGAGTCATCTCGCGAGCTTTGCCGAGCATATCCTCACGAACGATAACAACGGTAAGTCCTGCAGGTCCCATATTCTTCTGAGCGCCGCCATAGATTACAGCGAACTTAGAAACGTCTACAGGCTCGGAAAGGAGGCATGAAGACATATCTGCGATAAGGGGGATATCTCCTGTGTCGGGGATATAGGGGAAGCAGGTTCCATAGATTGTGTTGTTGTAGCAAACATATACATAGTCTGCATCGGGGCGAATATCCTCACGGGTAATCTTGGGGATATAAGAGAATGTGCTATCCTCGGAAGAAGCGATAGCCTTAACGTCGCCATATCTCTGAGCTTCCTGGAAAGCCTTCTTAGAGAACTGACCGGAAACGATGTAATCAGCCTTACCGCTACCATTCATAAAGTTAAGAGGAATAGCGGAGAACTGAGAGGTAGCACCGCCCTGAAGGAAGAGCACCTTATAGTTATCAGGAATGGAGAGAACCTTTCTTAAAAGAGCCTCTGTTTCCTTGATGATTGCATCATAAACTGCCGAACGGTGCGACATTTCCATAACGGACTGTCCGCTTCCGTTGTAATCGAGCATCTCGTCTGCTGCCTTTTTGAGTACCCACTCAGGCATCATAGAAGGGCCTGCGGAAAAATTGTAAACTCTACTCATTTTTATCACCTGTTTTACCTTTCGGTTTTTATTTTTTTCCGCTCTCGCGGAAAAATTATCGTACGAAATCATTATACTAAATATAATGCAATTCGTCAATAGACTAAACTACATTTTTTGGCGTTTTTTTGCCCAAAATTTAGGCAAAATGCCATATTTAAACGAGCAAAATGCAAGACGGCAACGAAAATATTTCAAAAATATAAATTTTTGCATTTATTTTGTCATTTTCCCTTTTAAAATGTGAAGGCATGTGCTATACTTATAATGTATATTTATTTTGCGACAAAACTTTTTGCGAAAGGTAAGGACGACACTGTGTATAGTGAAGTTAAAAAAATACGCCAATTTGACGGCAAGTTGTACTTAAAAACCTTTATAATCGCCTTTATTGTAGCGGCACTTTTCTTTTTGCCCGCTCTTTTTTCCGACCGCGGAATTTTTATATTCTACGGCGATTACAACGTTCAGCAGATTCCCTTCTATCAGTTGGCGCACAGGGCTATCTGGGAAGGTAACATCGGCTTTAACTTTTACACCGACCTTGGTGTGAACTTTATTGGCTCATATTCCTTCTACTTACTGGGAAGTCCATTCTTCTGGCTCACTCTTCCCTTTCCAAACGAGTTTCTGCCCTACCTTATGGCGCCTTTGTTCTGGCTTAAGTTCGCAGTTGCAGCAACTACTGCCTGCGCCTTTATCCGCAGATTTGTTACAAACAAGGATTACGCCATAATCGGCGGTCTTTTATATGCATTTTCGGGATTCGGAATATACAACATATTCTTCAATCACTTCCACGAGGTCATTGCCTTCTTCCCTCTTCTTCTTTTATCGCTTGAGATGTTTGTCGAAGACGGCAGGCGCGGTCCCTTCGCTCTCAGTGTATTTTTATGTTCGCTTTGCAACTATTTCTTCTTCTTTGGAGAGGTAGTTTTCGTAGTCATTTACTTCTTTGTGAGAATGGCATCGTCAAAAACCTGGCGTCTTAAATTCTCACAGTTTTTAGGGCTTGCGCTAGAGGCAGTGATCGGTCTTTTGATGGCGGCTATTATCCTTGTTCCCGCCATAATAACGGTTTTGGGAAATCCGAGGCTTAATGCTTTGCTTAGCGGTTGGAATCTGCTTGTTTACTCAAACGAGCAAAGATACTTTGCGATACTCCAGTGTCTTTTCTTTCCTCCCGATATTCCCGCGCGCCCCAACTTCTTCCCCGATGCAAATGCAAAATGGTCGTCTCTCGGCGCTTGGTTACCGCTCGTTTCAATGACAGGTGTTATAACCTTTATTCAGACTCACAAAAAGCATTTTGTCCGCAGAATGCTCGGTATAAGTCTTGTTATGGCGCTTGTGCCTGGACTTAACAGTTTATTCTTCGCGCTTAATGATGCATATTACGCGCGCTGGTTCTTTATGCCTATACTTCTGATGGCACTTGCAACAGTTATTTCACTTGAGCGATGCACCACAAAAGAGTTTAACACAGGCATAAGATGGACGCTTGGCATAACGCTTGCTTTTTGCATAGTAGGAATTATTCCTGCCGAAACTGCCGAAGGAATAAAATTCGGTGTTGTTTCCTATCCCGAGAGGTTCTGGGTTTATGTAATAATTGCTATGATAAGCATACTGATTACGGCAATACTCATAAATGTTTACCGCAAGCGCAAGAATTTTACACAGGTACTCACGGCGCTCATTTGTGTTGCGACTATAATCTACGCCGTTGCCTTTATTTCAATGGGCAAGGCGCACTCGTACGATGAGGATTATATTATCGACCATGCCATCTACGGCAGTGAGAAAATTGAGCTCGATGGCGAAGACGATGAGTTTTTCCGTATTGATATTTTTGATGGAATGGACAACCTTGCAATGTTCTGGAAGTATCCTTCCATTCAGGCTTTCCACAGTATTGTTCCCGAGTCGGTTATGAGTTTCTATCCCGATATCGGAATCGAGCGCGGCGTTGCAACCCGTCCTGAGCCCGAGCACTATGCACTCCGCACGCTCACCTCTTGCAAATATTTATTTGTTGAGTCAAATAAAGAGGAACCGACCATCTGTTTTGGATTCGAAAAGATGGATGCGCAAAACGGATTTGATGTTTACGAAAATCAGTTCTATGTTCCCATGGGCTGGACTTATGAAAAATACTGCACACAGGAATATTATGATGGTATTACCAACAGCTATCGCGCCCGGCTTATGATTCAGGCTTTATACCTTTCGGATGAGACCATAGAAAAATATGACCTGCCTATGACCGAACTTGTACAGGAAGATTCATTCCTTTCGCAGTCCACTATGCAAGAGGATGTTGATGCGCTGAGAAAGGGTTGCGCCGATTCATTCAAGACTACTAACAAGGGATTTGAGAGTAGCATTACTCTTGACGAGGCAAATCTTGTATTCTACAGTGTGCCTTGGGATGAGGGTTGGAGCGCTACTGTAAACGGCAAAAAGGTTGACGTTGAAAGAGTCAACAGCGGTTTTGTGGCGGTTTGGGCCGAGGCTGGAGAAAACGAGATAGTTTTCACATACGAGACCCCCGGACTTAAAATGGGCATTATCATTTCAGTAACATCGCTTGTCGCTTTACTGATATATCTTGTTTCGGTTTACGCTTGGCGCAAAAAACACCCCGAAAAAGAAAGTGACACCGATGACGAAATGTTTGACGAACTTTCAGAGCTTCTTAAAGATAATCAAAACGAGCCAATTTCTTTCCAGATTCACTCGGCGGATGAACTCTTAATAAATCCCAACGAGCCGCTCAAATTCGAGCCAGAGGCAGAAGTCGAGCCGAGCGAAACTTCACAAGAGCCTTCGCAGAATAGCGTGCAAGAGCAAATTAAAGAGGATGAGGAATAATGAAAACTATTTACTTTGTAGTCCCCTGTTTTAACGAAGAGGAAGTTTTAAACGAAACTGCCAAAAGACTTAATCAGAAAATGCAACAACTCATTGATGGCGGAAAGATTAATGATGATAGCCGCATCGTTTTTATTGACGACGGCAGTCGCGACCGCACCTATGAGATAATAAGCGGGCTCCACGAGCAGAATTCCCGTTTCTGCGGCATTAAGCTTTCGAGAAATCAGGGGCATCAGAATGCGCTTTTAGCAGGGCTTATGACAGTTCGCGACAAATGTGATGCCGCAATCTCGCTCGACGCCGACCTTCAGGATGACATTGAGGTAATTGACGAGTTTGTTGAGCGCTTTAATGAGGGTTGCGACGTTGTTTACGGAGTTCGCAGCAGCAGAAAAAAAGACACCGCTTTCAAAAGAGGAACGGCGCAATTTTTCTACAAACTTATGCTTTTCCTGGGCGTTGAGGTGGTTTACAATCACGCCGATTACAGACTTATGAGTGCACGCGCGCTGGATGCTCTCTCGGATTTCAAAGAGGTCAATTTGTTCTTGCGCGGAATTGTTCCACTCGTTGGATTTAAGAGCGCAACCGTGACATACGAGCGAAGCGAAAGATTTGCAGGTACATCGAAGTACCCCTTTAAAAAGATGCTTGCCTTTGCCGTTGACGGAATTACGTCCTTTAGTGTAAAACCCATACGAATGGTTTTCTCTCTCGGCGTTATAATCTTTTTAATTAGCATCGCAGTTCTTATCTACTCGTTTATCCGTTGGCTGCTCGGCGAAACCGTACAGGGCTGGACCACAACCGTTATTTCCATTTGGGCGCTTGGCGGTCTACAGCTTTTATCGCTCGGTGTTGTGGGCGAGTATATTGGCAAAATTTACAAAGAGGTTAAGGCACGTCCCAAATTTATCATTGAAGAGACTAAGTTTTAAGGAGTATCCTTTTTATGAAAGAGAAGTATATCTTCATAATTAATCCCAAGGCGGGAAAAAACAGTTTCAGCATGAGTTACATCTCTAAAATCGATGCCGCAAGCAAGGCTTTTGAACTTGACAGTGAAGTTTATATAACCAAATCGGTCGGCGATGCGCGCGAATTTGTTAAAGAGCGATGCAAGAGTTTAGACCGCCCCACAAGGTTTTACGCCTGCGGCGGTGACGGAACTGTAAATGAGGTAATGAATGGTGCAGTAGGTTGCGAACTCGCAAGAGTCGGAATACTGCCGCTCGGCTCGGGTAACGATTACATAAAGGTTTTCAAGGGAGCAGATTTTTTAAATCTCCCTGCTCAAATAAAGGGAGAGCCTATTGACATAGACCTTATAAAAATCGGCGACAGATATGTTGCCAATATGGTGAATATCGGTTTTGATGCTACGGTTGCCCACAATTTTGTGAAATTCAAGACTATGCCTGCAGTTTCGGGCAAGATGGCTTACAGTTTAAGTGTTTTCTATTCGCTCGTAAACAAGGTTTCCCGCTATATGACCATCACTCTCGATGATGGCACCGAAATTGCCGATGATATGCTTCTTTGCTCGGTTTCAAAGGGAATCTACTGCGGCGGTCAGTACAGAACCGCTCCCAGAGCCGATGTCACCGATGGTTTTTTAGATGTTTGTCCAATCAAAAGGATTTCGAGATTACAATTCCTTAAATTCTTTGACCTATACAAAGTGGGCGCTCATGTCAGTAGCCCCGAGCTTGCACGTTATGTTTCGTATCACAAGTGCAAAAAGGTGACAATAAAATGCCGCGACAGGCTCCCCGCTTGTCTTGACGGCGAGCCCATTTTCCTTGACGGCACGACCACACTTGAAGTAGTGCCCAAGGCTATAAAACTTATACTGCCTGCGCAGGCAGAAAGAGCGGATGTTGAGGATAAGAAACTTGCGCGCGAGGTTTATCCCTCGCCATCTATGGCATAAATTAAACGGCGTGAACCTTAGCATTGTGTCCTTCGGGACATAACGCATCGATATAAATCCGCTTGCGCGGATTTTCGATAAACACATGCGCGTTCGATATGTGCTATTGCACTCGATATGCTCACTGTGTGAGCGCGGATTTATATCATATCGAGTTTGAGTGAAACGAAAACATATCGAATTTACCGTAGGTAAATATATCGTGCCGAGTATACGAGGCATATCAACAGTTTGATATTTACATTTATAAATGAAAAAAGACAGAGAATATGATGGTTCTCTGTCTTTTTTGTTAGTAGATAACATATTTCAGGAAAAGATCTTTTATAGCAAGTGACATTTGTTCACGCCGTTTTTTCTTTTATCTCACTAAACAGGTCTTGCGCCTCTACAAAACCGCCGACAAACACATTTGAAAACTGCTCGGCTGTTTGCTTGCACACCGCAAGGGTATCTGTATCCATATCGTCATTTACTATGTAAACTGCCGTTCTATGCGGTGCCGCGGAGTTTCTTGAAAATCTTGCAAGTTCCCGAACGGTAAGTTCTATGTCATCCTCTGCTCCTTGCGCCTTATACATTACAACTACGGTGCTTTTTAGGTGTAAAGTAAAAAGACTTTGCACCATTTCAACAAGTTTATGGATGCCAAAAAACGCCAGAATAGTTAGTACCGAAAAGATTACTGCTTCTCCCATAATTTTCCTCCTTAATTCATTTTATGAAAAATCAAGGATTTTGTGAAAATTATATGAGGTTTTCAATATCTTTTTTGAGCCTGCCGATTATTTTCTTTTCAAGCCTTGAGATATACGATTGTGATATTCCGATAAGGCTTGCCACCTCTTTTTGAGTATGTTCCTTTCTGCCGTTTAGTCCAAATCGCATTTCCATTATGACCTTTTCCCTATCCGAAAGTTTGGAAACGGCATTTAAGAGCACATCACGCTCAACCTCTTGTTCAATATGCAGATTAATGGTGTCGGGATCGGTGCCCAGGACATCGGAGAGGAGAAGTTCATTGCCGTCCCAATCGATATTAAGCGGCTCATCAATAGAAACTTCCACACGCTGATTATTTTTGCGAAGAAACATAAGTATTTCGTTTTCGATGCAGCGCGAGGCGTAGGTTGCAAGTTTTATATTTCGTTCAGGGCAAAAGGTATTCACCGCTTTGATGAGCCCTATAGTACCGATAGAAATGAGATCTTCAACACATATTCCCGTTGATTCGAATTTTCTCGCTATGTAAACTACTAATCGCAGATTATGTACGATGAGCATTTCTCTCGCTTTTTCAAGATTTACGCTCATAAGAGCAAAGGCATCTTCCTCTTGCTCAGCGCTAAGTGGCGGCGGCAGAGTTTCGGGGCCGTTTACATAATAGATGCCCTGCCCTCTTAGTTTTTTAAGCAGTATGAGTACAAAAAGGTACACCCTATTTACAAGTGTTTTCACAACTACACCTTCTTCTAAATAGTTACAAATTCGGGATTTATAAGGGCGTCAAACTCTCCGCCCGCTATTTTTTTATGGGTTACCGCCATTATTACATTCTCTATTTTTTGCTGACCTTCCTCCGACCTAATGCTTACTGCATCAAGCATAAAAGCCATCATAACTCCCCCTTCACCCAGGCTATCGTACGGAATTACCCTGAAGCGAGAGGAATATCCGCTATTTAAAATATCCTCATAAAAGCCAAGTTCGAAATTTTTACGTCCTAATATTCTCTGCATCTCGCTTGAAAATATAGGTTTTATTTTTTGGTACTCGCAAACTATAACGGGATTGCCCGAAATGGCATCGCACAAGAGATTTCCGCTATCGACAAGTCCCAGTAGTGTGACGCTTTTTCCCTCCATAAACAAGGTTAATTCATATTCACTTAAAGCGCCTTTTTTACGGGCAATCATTTTCGCCACCAAGAGTGATACGAGATAAACGGTAAGTGTGCTTAAAACTAAAATTACGGGCGAAATATTGTAAAATACAACGCCGTTTCGAATTGCAATGTTGGGGATTTTAAAAAGCGACCACAAAAGAAGTGTGCCGCCTGCCAGTATCACATTGGCGGCATAAAAGATGACCACATTTTTAAAGAATATCACCCTATTTTTAAAGCCGAATGCCGCTAAAACAATAATGGCCGAGAGTATTAAATTGACCGCCATTTCTATATACGACGGCAATTCGGGAGCAAATATCATAAGTGAGGTCACCGCCGCGAGCGCTCCCCCGAGGAGCATTCTCCATCTTTTTTTAGGAGTTTTTGAAAGCGACGCCGTTAAGAGCAAAAGAAAATAGTCAATTATGTAGTTTGTTAAAAGTAATATATCAACATAAACGGTTTGCACACTATCCCTCCCACAAGGGATATTTTAACAAACACCCTATGGCGTTTTTTGTCAAAACAGTTTCTTTTTTAAAATTTTTGCATCAAGAAAAAAATCGAGGCGCCGTGGCGCCCCGATTTTTTGGGTAAAAGATTAAAACCTAGAATATTAAGAAGTACAAAAGGAGAATTATTCCTAAGATAATTCGGTAGTAGCCGAAGAATGAGAAATCGTGTTTCTTTACATACTGCATAAGTTTCTTTATGCAAACCATTGAAACGAGGAAGGAAACTATCATTCCAACGGCGAGAATGGTTATCTCGGTTCCCGAGAAGGAATTATCCATAAGGAAGCTTAAAATCTTTAGAGCGCTGACGCCGAACATTGTCGGGATTGCCATAAAGAAGGAAAATTCCGCGGCGGCGGGACGGGATACGCCTATTATAAGCGCTCCGATAATGGTCGCGCCCGAGCGCGAGGTTCCGGGAACTATGGCAAGAAGCTGGAAGAAACCGATTATAAGGGCAATTTTAAAGGTTATATCCTCAAGCGAGTTTACAGAGGTTTCCCTCTTTTTATTTATCCGCTCAACTACTATAAACATTACGCCGTAGATTACAAGCGCCGAACTTATAACGATAAGGCCCATTAAATTGGGGTTACCATTTGCATCATACATAAGTGAATCGATTTTATCATCTACGATAAGACCGAGTACTGACGGCAGGGTTGCAACTAAAACCTTAAACCAAAGAGTCCACTGCTCTTTTTTAAAGATTCCCGTATCTACCGACAGGAACTTTGCACCTTTGTCGGGCATTTTAAAGGGCCAGAGTTTTTTCCAGAACAGCACTATAACGGCAAAGATTGCGCCGAGCTGAATTACATAGTTAAACATTTCGGGAAAAGCAGGCGAAACCTTATCACCAAAGGGCAAAAAATTTTGGGTTAAAATAAGGTGACCCGTACTGCTTACAGGAAGCCACTCGGTTATTCCCTCTACTATTCCGTAAACTACGGATTTTAATATATCAAGCATTAAAAAACCTCCTTACTACTCTATTTTTACAGTATAACCTCTTTTTTTATTCCTGTCAAATTAAATCATTGACAAAATCTTAAATCAACTGTATAATGAATATAATTGAATATAAAGGCTGTGACGGAGAGGACCGAAAAGCAGGGTTTCCAGAGAGTTCGCGGGTGGTGAGAGCGGATAACAAGGTTTTTCAAGGTCTATGGCTCCCGAGCCGAAGGTTTGAGCGGATTTTTTCCGTTAGGGTCTTCCGTGTGATCGCTGCGTTAACGCGAAGGGCTTGTTAGAGCCTAAAGCGGCGCTTTTGCGCAATTTGAGTGGTACCGCGGATTTTGATTTTTCCGTCTCAAAGGTTTTCTTTGAGGCGCTTTTTTATTTTAAGGAGTGTTTTTTATGAGTAAGCAAAGAATTGAAACAGTTTGCGTTCAGGGCGGTTACACCCCGGGAAACGGCGAACCCAGACAAATCCCTATAATTCAAAGCACAACATTTAAATACGAGACCAGCGAAGATATGGGAAAACTCTTTGATTTAGAGGCTTCGGGTTACTTTTATTCCCGTCTTCAGAATCCCACCTGCGACACTGTAGCCGCTAAAATTTGCGCTCTTGAGGGCGGCAGCGCGGCTATGCTTACCTCCTCAGGTCAGGCGGCTTCGTTCTACGCTATTTTCAACATTGCTTCCTGCGGAGACCATGTTGTAAGTTCCTCAAGTATCTACGGCGGTACATACAATCTTTTTGCAGTTACAATGAAGCGAATGGGAATTGAATTTACTTTCGTTTCCCCTGACTGCTCCGAAGAGGAACTTAATGCCGCTTTCCGTGACAACACCAAGGCGGTTTTCGGCGAAACCATCGCAAATCCTGCGCTCAATGTGCTTGACATCGAGAAGTTTGCAAAGGCGGCTCACGCCCACGGTTGTCCCCTTATCATCGACAACACTTTTGCTACACCCGTAAACTGCCGTCCTTTTGAGTGGGGCGCTGACATTGTTACCCACTCCACCACCAAGTACATGGACGGACACGGTGCGGCAGTTGGCGGATGCATAGTTGACTCGGGCAAGTTTGACTGGACAAAATATCCCGACAAGTTCCCCGGACTTTGTACTCCTGATGACAGTTATCACGGAGTTACCTACACCGAGCGTTTTGGACTTGAAGGCGCATTTATTACCAAGGCTACCGCACAGCTTATGCGCGATTTTGGCTCGGTTGCTTCCCCTCAAAGCGCATTTATATTAAATCTCGGACTCGAGAGCCTACACGTCAGAATGAAACGCCACTGCGAAAATGCGCAGGCGGTTGCAGAATTTTTAGAGAAGCATCCCAAGATTGCCTGGGTTAAATACTGCGGACTTAAGGGCGACAGCGATTATGCACTCGCACAAAAGTATCTGCCGGGTGGTTCCTGCGGTGTTGTTAGTTTCGGAGTAAAGGGCGGGCGAGCCGCTGCCGAGGTATTTATGAAAAACCTAAAGGTTGCCGCAATCGAGACACACGTTGCAGATGCACGCACCTGTTGTCTGCACCCCGCCAGCGCAACACACCGTCAGATGAGTGATGAAGAACTTAAGGCGGCAGGCGTTTCGCCCGATCTCGTTCGTTTTTCTTGCGGAATTGAGAACGCTCAGGATCTCATCGACGATATTGCACAGGCTCTCCAGAAAATCTAAAAAGGACTGAAT
>JAZQLL010000049.1:0-8961 GCA_045542675.1 Oscillospiraceae bacterium | reverse complement strand
GTCCGCAACGTCCAAACGATAACCACCGATACCGTAGGAAAGCCACTTTTTAAGCACACCGCCCTTTTCAAAAATGAAATTTTGGTAATCAGCAGAGCTTTCGTTTACCTGCGGCAAAATATCAATTCCCCACCAACTTTCGTATTTATCAGGGAAATTTTGGAAAGAATACCAAGAATAATACGGCGAATCCTTTGATTGATACGCGCCGACCGACGGATAATGCCCGTATTTATTGAAATAAACGCTATCGTCGCCCGTATGATTAAATACACCGTCCAAAATGATACGAATTCCTTTATTTCCCGCGGCTTTTACAAGCTCGGCAAAGTCATTTTCCGTACCCAAAATCGGATCGATTTTCATATAATCGGATGTATCGTAGCGATGATTGGACGCCGCTTCAAAAATCGGATTGAGATAAATCGTCGTTACGCCAAGTGATTCCAAATACGGCAATTTGCTTTGAATACCTTTCAAATTTCCGCCGAAAAAGTCGTTGTTTAACACCTCGCCCTTCTCGTCAGGAAGAAACTTTGGGGTATCCGACAAATCGGCGTGAACTGTAAACGGTTCAAGTTTGCCTTTTAAATCGCAGACGCCCTCTCTAAAAAATCTATCGGGGAAAATTTGATACATAATCTTTCCACAAAAACTCTCGGGCACAGTAAAGTCTCGCGGCAAAACGGAGAGTTGCCAAAGGTCGCCTGCGCACATATTGGTGTCGCCATAGCCTTCTTTTAAAAGGGGAAAACTCTCGTTTTCGGTTTCTATAAAAAAGCGATAGAAATAAAGCCCTGCCTTGTCCAAAGAGAAGTTGCAGGAATATATTTCGTAAGACTCATATTCACTTTTCTTGTAAAGGGAAAAGGCGACATATTCGCCGCCGTTTTCCTTAAAAAACTCTAAACTGACAGTTTTCGTTTCGCAAGACGAGGGAATGTGAATGTTTATTTCACACCCCTGCCCCTCTTTTAATGTGCCGAAAGGCTTTTTAAATTCGGTACTTTTACTATCGTACAAAATTCGCATATTAAAGTTTCCAAATCTTATCAGCGTATTCTTTTACCGAGCGGTCTGCCGAGAAAATACCCGACTTTGCGATATTGACAAGTGACATATCGTAGAACTTATCTCTGTCAAGATAGGTGCGCGACACGTCCCTTTGCGCCCTTACATAGTCACCGAAATCGGCAAGTGCCATATAAGCATCGGCAACTCCATAGCGACCTGTTAAGAGCGATGCGGCAATATCGTCAAAGCGCTTTCCGAGAACGCCCGAGGTAAGCATTTTAAGAACCTCATAGAGTTCGGGGTCAGCATTAACGAAGTCCATGGGATTATATCCTCTCTGCCAGAGAGCATTAACCTCGTCCACCTTCATTCCGAAGAGGAAGATATTGTCTAAACCTACCTGCTCAGAGATTTCAACATTGGCGCCGTCAAGCGTACCTAAAGTTACCGCGCCGTTTATCATAAACTTCATATTACCTGTTCCGCTTGCCTCTTTACCCGCAATCGAAATCTGCTCGGAAATTTCGGCGGCAGGAATTATCTTTTCAGCAAGAGAAACCTTGTAATCTTCCATAAATACAACCTTTATCTTATCCCTTACCTGCGGGTCGGCATTGATAAAATCGGACACCGCATTGATAAGGCAGATTATCTGCTTTGCAAGGTCGTAACCTGCCGAAGCCTTTGCGCCGAAGATAAACGTTCTGGGCACAAACTCCTCGTTGGGATGGTTTTTGATTCTATTGTACATATAAAGAATTTGCAGTACGTTTAACAGTTGACGCTTATACTCGTGTAGGCGCTTTACCTGAACATCGAAAAGCGAAGCAGGGTCAACATTAAATCCGTTGCGGTTTGCAATCTCGCAAGCGAGTTTCTGCTTATTGTGAAGTTTTATCTCATAAAGCTTCTGCAAAACCGCCTTGTCACCCTTATATTTTAAGAGGTTTTCAAGTTCGTTTGCATCCTTTAAGAACTTGTCGCCGATAAGTTCCTTAATAAAATCGGTAAGCTCTCCGTTTGCCTGACAGAGCCAACGGCGGTATGCAATTCCGTTTGTAACATTCATAAAGCGAGCATTATCAAGATTGTAATAATCTCTGAATATACTATCCTTTAATATATCGGTGTGAAGTTTCGAAACTCCGTTTACGGTATGACAAGCCGCAAGACAAAGGTTTGCCATTCGCACCTCTCCGTCACCGATTACCGCCATATAATTAATCTTGCCCCAGTCGCCGGGATAGGCTGCGTGAAGGGTTTCTAAAAGGCGGCGGTTTATCTCTTTTACGATTGAGTATACCCTGGGAAGTTGCTCCTTAAAGAGCCACTCACTCCATTTCTCGAGTGCCTCACTCATAACTGTGTGATTGGTGTAAGAAAGGGTTTTGCCGGTAATTGCCCAGGCATCATCCCAGGTGTAACCGTGCTCATCCATCAAAAGACGCATAAGTTCGGGCACGCAGAGAGCGGGGTGGGTGTCGTTTATATGAATTGCAACCTTGTCGGCAAGGTTATCGAGTGTGCCGTACTTTTTAAGATGCTTTGCAATAATGCTCTGAAGCGATGCCGAAACGAGCAGGTACTGCTGCTGTAATCTCAGTCTTTTACCCTCAATATGATTATCGGCGGGATAGAGGACCTTTGAAATGACCTCTGCCATTGTGTTTTTCTCGAGCGAGCGGACATAATCGCCGCGCGAAAATGCCGTCATATCAAAACTCGGAAGTTGAGCTCTCCACAAAACGAGTTTATTTACCGCCTTACAGTTATAGCCCGAAATGTACATATCGTAAGGCACGGCGGTAACGCTCTGATAACCCGACTGTGCGGTTTTAAACTGACCGTTATCGAACCACTCGTTGATGGTTCCACCGAATTTTACCTCGTAACTCTCATCTTGTCTGGGTTGAAGCCAAACTTCACCGCGCTCGAGCCAGTTATCAGGAAACTCCATCTGCCAACCGTCGATAATCTTCTGCTTGAAGATACCGAATTCGTAACGGATGGAAAAGCCTGTTGCGGCATAGTCAAGACCCGTAAGCGAGTCCATATAGCAGGAAGCAAGTCTTCCAAGACCGCCGTTTCCGAGTCCTGCATCGGGGTCAAGGTCATAAAGGTCGTTTATATTAAAGCCTTCCTTTTTAAGAACCTTGCGGAAAACCTCTTCTACACCTAGGTTGTAGAGATTGTTTCGAAGCGAAGTTCCAACCAGGAACTCCATTGATATATAATAGACCTCTTTACCCTCTTTTTTGGTAAAGCTATCTTTAAATTCCTTGCGCTTTTTTGCAAGCATTTCACGAAGCAGGGTACATACCACCTTGTACGCCTGCTTGTCGGTTGCCTCGGATAAGTTACAGCTGAAAAGACGAACCGAGGTTTCGTTAAGCTGTGCTAAAAGTTCGCTTTGTTTCATTTGCATTGGGGGAAAATCTCCTTTAGGGTTTGTGTTTTACTTTAAATTTTGATATAGTTTTATATATTCTTTTGCCGCCGATGACCAGGAACTGTCGCGGCTCATAGCGTTTTCTACAAGTTTTGCCCACTTCTCTTTATCACCGCCGTAGATTTCAAGGGCGCGGCGAAGGGCTGAGAGCATATCACCCTCGGTAAAGCTTTGGAAATTAAAGCCCGTACCCTCATTTGTCTGAGGATTAAACGGCTCTACTGTATCGCGAAGTCCGCCGGTACAGTTTACTACGGGAATTGTACCATAGCGCATAGCGATAAGCTGAGAAAGTCCGCAGGGCTCGCTCTTTGAGGGCATAAGATAAATGTCGCAAGCACTGTAAACCTGCGAAGCGAGAGCAGGGTTAAAGCACATATTAAGCGAGAATTTATCGGGGTGCCTCTCTGCCACGTATGACATGGCGTTTTCATATTTTTTATCGCCCGTTCCGATTATTACAAGCTGGATATTCCAATTCATAAGTTCCTCTAAAACGGGGCAGACAATTTCAAGTCCCTTATGCGATACCAGTCTTGTTACCATACCTATCATGGCAACATCGTCTCTTACCGGCAAGCCGAGTTTTTTCTGAAGTTCCGACTTGTTTTTTGCCTTGCCCTCTTTAAAGGACTTTATATCATAATTTGCAAAAAGTGCCCTATCGGACGCGGGATCATTTGACTCTACATTGATACCGTTTACTATTCCGCTGAGTTTAAAATCGTGCGCAGAAATAACATCCGAAAGCCCATGGGCGTAGTAAGGGTACTTTATCTCGTTTGCATAGGTACGCGAAACGGTTGTGAGCGCATCGCAGGTGAGAATGGCGCTCTTCATAAAGTTTACGCATCCGTCAAACATTACGGTAGAGGTGCGCTTGCCGTCGAGTCCTAAGGTGTCGGGCATAAAATAGGGGTCTGCCTTGCCCTGATACTCAATATTATGAATGGTGAAAACAGTCTTAGTATCGGGCAGGTTTTCTCTGTAAAAGTCGTTTAAGAAAACGGGGATAAGGGCGGTCTGCCAGTCATTACAATGAATGACATCGGGCTTCTCGCCCATTTCGCAAAGCGACTGTAGTATCGCCTTTGAAAAATAGGCATATCTCTCTCCGTCATCCTCAAAGCCATAGGCTCCGTCGCGACCGAAATACTGCTCATTATCAATAAAATAAATCTGAAGTTTCTTTTTGCGGCTTTTAAGTTTAAAAAGTCCTGCATGCTGCCAGCGCCAAGCGAGGTTTACAGCGAAACTTTTTACAAATTCAAGTTTAATATCGGGGTTTTCTTTGATTTTCTTATAAAGGGGCAGGAAAACCAAAACCTCGTTGCCTTTCTGCTCGGAGAGAGCGGCAGGCAGAGCCTCTGCTACATCACCGAGTCCGCCGGTCTTCATAAAAGGGGCGGCTTCACTTGCGGCAAAAACGATTTTCATACGGTTTCTCCTTTTTTAATTATAACGGGGTGTTTTGCGGTTCCTTTAAGTTCTGCACCTTCGGTTACGGTTACGTTTTTATCAAGAATTACGTACTCGAGTTTTGCGCCTTTATGAACTTTGGCGCCCTGCATTAAGATGCAGTTCTTAACGGTAGTTCCCTCTTCAAGATTAACTCCGCGGAAAAGCACGCTCTTTTCTGCCTTACCATGAATTGTACATCCGTCTGCTACGATACAGTCGCAAACATCATTTCCATCTCCATAGTAGGTAGGAATCTCGTCGCGGACCTTGGTGTAGATAGGTTGACCCTTTACGAAGATTCCTTTTCTTACATCGGCATCGAGAAGCGCCATATTGTTAGCAAAATAACTCTCGATATTTTCGTTTCTCAAAACTACGCCGTCAAATTTATAGGCGCAGACCTTAATTTTCTTATCATTGAAGGCTCTCTGAATGAAATCTCTCTCAAGATGCGCGAGGCCCTTGGCGTGACTCTCTTCAATTGCCTTTGCAAGCATATCTCTGCCAAAAATAAACATACCCATTCCACACAGATCGTTCTTCTGAGGCTTGGAGTCGATAAGTATTTCGGAAACATTTCCCCTGCTGTTTGTCTTTAAGATGAGGGGGTGTTTCTTATTCTTGTCACTCTCAACATTTGAAACCACAGTTACATCGGCGCCCGATTTAATATGGCTATCGATAGCGGCGCGAATGTCAACATTGCAGATAACAGTTGCATCAGAAACTACAACATAGTCATACTTGGGATTATTTATAAAGGAAGCGGCAGTATAAAGTGCCTCAAGTTTACCCTTATAAATACCCATATTTCCCGTTGCAAAGGGCGGAATAATCTCAAGGCCCTCGTTTTTACGGTTTAAATCCCACTCGTCTGCGCGGCCTAAATGGTCCATAAGCGAGCGGTAGTTATATTTTGTAATAATACCTATTTTGTAGATATTCGAGTTGGACATATTGGAAAGCACAAAGTCGATAAGCCTGTATCTTCCGCCAAAGGGAAGCGATGCTACTGTTCTTACGTTTGTAAGTTCACCGAGTGAACTGTCATAAATATTGGAAAAAACAATTCCCATTGCTTTCATAATCTTTACACCCTTTCCGTAATTTAATATACCTCTTTGGGCAGGAGAACCTCGTTTTGAGGCACCTCTTTATCTTTACCTACAACCGCAATTCCCCATTTGTGCTTATCATAAAATTCGGGACAATCACCGATTCTGGCATTAGCGTGAACGGTAGTGTCCTCGCCGATAATAGCATACTTAACAACCGAGCATTTCTCGATTTTTGTGTTGGGCATTACGAAACTGTTGTAAATTTCAACACCCTCCTCGATGGTGCAACCTGTTGAAATAATAGAATTATGCACCTTGCCGTAAACTATACTACCCTCTGCAATATAGGAATTTTCAATTTCGGCATCCTTGGAGATAAAACTCGGAGGATTTGCATAGTTTCTGGCGTAAATTCTGTTTTTCTTGTCGCTCATATCAAGCAAGGGATTTTCGCCGAGAATATCCATGTTCGACTGCCAGAGGCTATCGATAGTTCCGACATCCTTCCAGTAACCCTCGAATGAGTATGCAAAAAGATCATATCCGTCCTCAATGAGTTTGGGAATAATATTTTTACCGAAATCGTTGTTTGAATTGGGGTCCTCATTATCTGCAATGAGATATTTCTTTAAAACTTCCCATTTAAATACATAAATTCCCATTGACGCCTTGGTGCTCTTGGGGTTCTTGGGCTTCTCCTCGAACTCATAAATCTTTCCGTTTTCATCGGCGCTCATGATTCCGAAACGCGATGCTTCCTCAAGGGTAACATCGAGCACTGCAATGGTGCAGTCGGCATTATTATTGTTGTGCGCTCTCATCATTTTGGCGTAGTCCATTTTGTAAATGTGGTCGCCCGAAAGAATGAGAACATTCTTGGGATTATATCTGTCAATAAACGAAATATTTTGGAAAATAGCGTTGGCGGTTCCCTTGTACCACTCCGAACTTGCGCTCTTGGAGTAGGGCGAAAGTACGTGGATTCCGCCGTGGGTGCTGTTAAGGCCCCAAGGCATTCCGTTACCGATATATTCATTAAGTTGAAGCGGCTGGTACTGAGTCAGTATACCAACCGTATCAATTCCTGAGTTGACACAGTTTGAGAGGGGAAAATCTATAAGGCGGTACTTTCCGCCGAAGGGAACAGCAGGTTTAGCGGTACTCTCGGTAAGCACAGTTAGTCTGCTTCCCTGACCTCCTGCAAGTATCATTGCAACACAATTCTTTTTCCTAAAGAACATTTTAAAGCCTCCTTAAGTTATGTGTTTTTGCGGTATGGCGTTTTTCTTACAAAACCCCATACTTCTCTAAGTTATATTATACTACACATTTTTTCACTTTTCTATAGTAAAATGGAGAATTTTTATGTAATATCGCACTTTTTAACCGCAAAAAACAATAAGATTCCCCAGGTTTTTCCTGGAGAACCTTATATTTACAGTATGTTTTTTATTTCCAGCAAGGATTTTACGGTGTAGTCGGCGCTTTTTCCCTCACTGCTTCTATTTCTGAAGTTGTACCAAATACCCGAAATTCCCACATTTTTTGCACCAACAACATCGGCGGCAAGGTTATCGCCTATCATTATTACTTCGCTTGCATCGGGATTACCGAGTTCTTTAATGCAGTGCTCAAAAAACTCGGGGCGGGGTTTTTCCACTCCTATTTCGTGCGAGGTGAAAATGCCGTCAAACAGATCCAAAACTCCTGCAAGTTTAAGGCGATTGTACTGCTGATTATAGTAGGCGTTGCTGGCGGCATAGACCTTGTATTTGGGTTTCAGATACTTAAGTATCTGTTCAGCATACGGCATAAGAAACGCCGTTTGGGTAAGATGCTCGCGGTACATTTCCTCGAACTCCACCCCGTCGCCCTCAATTCCCAGCGCCTTGAAAATCTCGTTGAAACGAATTTTTCGAAGTTCGTCAACTGTCATTTCGCCCTCGGTGACCCTGCGCCACAAGGGAGCATTCACGCGGTGGTAAATCTCCATAGTGTCCTCTTTAAATGGGTAGCCTTTTATGGCAAACATTTTGCGAAGCGAGTCCTCGCTCGATTTGTAAAAGTCGATAATAGTGTCGTCAATATCTATAAGCACATATTTTATCATATAAATTCCTCACAACTTGTTATGTTTATATGATAACCGATTTTTAAAGGTTTTTCAAGTAATATTTAGTTCAGACTTCTTCGCTATCCTCTGCCGATATATATTCTTCCTCTGCTTTAAGTTGTGCTTTTTGCAGAATTAGCCTCGCTTCAAAATTATTGAATTTCTCTATTTCCTTTATCGCATCAGTAATAGCATTAAACAAAATGTAATATGGTCTTTTGTACTCATTCATTATAATCACCCCTTTTTATCATAACATATTTTTGTGATTTACGCAAGTGCGTATACGCAGAAATGAAAAACTTCATAAAATAGTTGTGAGGTGGTAAGAATGAGCGTAAAAGATGCTGTGGTAAATAGATTCTGTGATATATGTAATGAGCGCAATATAAAATTAAATGAACTCGCGAATATTTCAGGTGTTACGCCCTCAACAGTTTATAGCATGATGGATGATAGCAGAAGAGATGTTTCCATCGTAACCATAAAGAAACTATGCGATGGTTTAGATATAACATTAGGCGAGTTCTTTTCTACCGATGAATTTGATATGCTCGAACAGGAAATTAAATAACCGATCTTAATTTTTTCGTAGAGCGGGGGCTTGCTCCCGCCGTTTTATTTTATGATAAAAATAGCGGGATGACCAAGGCCCTCCCCTACGGTTTAAACTTATTTTTGCGGATATAACGGGCGACCGATGGTCGCCCCTACGTAAGAGGGGTGGACATCGGAGCAGGGATTTATTGTTTTATTAGATTCGTTTCGCATTGTAAGCGAAACAAGATTTGTGCAATATAAAAACCGATGTTAAGGGGAACAGTCGGTTCCCCTTTAATGCACTTTTTTCCATATTTTTGTTGCTA
>JAZQLL010000048.1:0-4916 GCA_045542675.1 Oscillospiraceae bacterium | reverse complement strand
TGATAGGTTAAATCGTTTTTGCCAGTTTGTACGCGATGGCGTAGATTATATTGGAGTAAACCTGGACCTTAATTGTCCCATCGAGAACGGCAAATTTATGCCCGATTGCGGCTCAATTGCAAGGCTCATTGAGGCATCAACAGGTAGATACCCCGAGTTTTTCGGTAAACCCTCGCGCTATACTCTTGACTATATGATTGAGAGAACGGGCGTGAGTGAGGATAAACTTGCATTTGTCGGTGATAGACTTTATACCGATATTGCGGTCACAGAAAATAGCTGCGCCACCTCGATTTTTGTGCTTACGGGAGAGGGAACGCTAAAAGAGGCGCAAGAGGGAAAACACCGACCTGACATTTGTATGCGCTCGCTTGAGGAAATCACCGAACTTTTAAAGCAAATATACAACTTATAAGAAAAACGGTTTTAAGATACAAGTCTTAAAACCGTTTTTTGCATAATTTCTCCAAAACGAGCCAAAATTAAGTTGGGCACAAAATTTAAAACAAGGAGAAATTATGATGAAAAAAATACTAACAATTTGCCTTTCACTTATTATGTCGATTTCGGTTTTTACGGGTTGTACCCAAAAACAAATGGACGATACTGAGAGCACAGTTTCCGATGCCATGGACAATATTAAACTTGTAACTCGGGAAGTGGGCGCAGGAATCCGTACAGTCGCTGCCGACCTTTTCGGGTTTGTTGGAGAGGGAATAGAGGACCTTACTCACAGGTCGGCAACAGTTAAGAACAAAACTGCCGATGTCGTTTCCTTTGTAGCAAACGAGGAGTATGCGGCGGCGTACGTTCCGCTCTCGGCAGTAAACGATAAGGTCAAAACTCTCAAGGTGGACGGAAACGAGCCGAGCGCCGAGAATGTTAAAAACGGAAAATATAAGTTTGCACACAAACTTTATGCTATTTCGGGAGAAAAACTAGGCAAGGCGGCAGAAGATTTTTTAAACTTCATTCTCTCAAAGCAGGGCCAACAAATCGTAACCGAGCAGGGTTTTGTTTCGGATAGCGATACGGGGGAGTTTTCTTCCAATAAGGCAGAGGGAAATATAAAAATTTACTGCGTTGACAGTACAGAGGACCTTATGAAGAAGTTTAAAGAGGCTTACGGCAAGATAAACGATAAAATTAATATCAAAATTGAGGTCGAAAACAGTAAAGAGGCTATCGACGAGATAGACGATGATGAAGACGAAATCGCCGTTACTACAAGACCCGCGACCGAGGAGGAAAAGAGGGACGAGAAGTTAAATGAAAACCCTTTTGCAAGAGAAGCAATTGCCGTTATTGTAAATCCCAAGAACGATCTTATGAATATTAAAAGTAGTCAGGTAACCGAGATTATCAAAGGCAACACAAAAAACTGGTCAAAACTCTCATAAAAAATGCCCCGAGGCTATAGACCTCGGGGCATAAATTTATTTTTCCCAGTTGAGATTTGATATATCCATGGTGGCGTAGGCGTTTAGGGAGAGGGGCGCAGTAACGCCTGCGAGATACTCGTAGTACCCTTGCGCGCCTATCATTGCCGCATTGTCGCCGCAGAGCGAAATTGGGGGATAGTACAGCGCAAATCCACCGTCCTTTGCCTTTTCTTCAAGATACTGACGAAGGCTACTGTTTGCGCAAACTCCGCCCGCCGCCACAACGGTTTTTACACCCATATCGCGCGCTGCCAAGAACAACTTGTCGGTTAAAATATCGCAAACGGTGTGTTGGAAACTGGCGCAAAGGTCGGCACGACTTAATTCCTCGCCCTTTTGACTTGCGGTGTTAAGGGTGTTTAAAACCGCAGTTTTAAGCCCGGAGAAACTAAAATCATAAGGGGTGTCAAGATGGGGACGGGGGAGCTTGAAAGCATTTTTGTCGCCCTCTTTTGCGAGATTGTCTATCTGCACTCCGCCGGGGTAGGAAAGCCCCATGGCGCGAGCGGCCTTGTCGAAGGCTTCACCAGCCGCATCATCGCGGGTCTTTCCCAGAATCTCAAATTCGGTATAGGAATTTACCATCACAATGTGACTGTGCCCGCCCGATGCAATAAGACAAATAAAGGGCGGCTCTAAATCTGGGTGCGCTAAATAGTTTGCCGCAACGTGCCCGCGCAGGTGATGAACGGGAATGAGGGGAAGACCTAAGCGCATCGCCATTGCTTTAGCGTAGTTTACGCCAACGAGCAGTGATCCGATAAGTCCCGGTGCGGCGGTAACTGCGATGGCATCTAAATTTTCTTCCGAAATTCCTGCCTCACAAACAGCCTTGCTTACTGTGTGCGAAATGCTTTCGATGTGCATTCTGGATGCAATCTCGGGAACAACTCCACCGAAAAGACGGTGCCTTTCAATCTGAGTTAAGACTACATTTGAGAGAACCTCGCGCCCGTTTTTTATAACTGCGGCGGCAGTTTCATCGCAGGAAGATTCAATTGCAAGTATCAAAATGTCCTTCATTTTTTCACCCTATTTTAAATCTTTTTTCATAATAATTGCATCCTCAGTCGGCGAGGTGTAGAAATTTCTTCGCTCGCCAACCTTCTCAAACGAGCATTTTTCATAAAGGGAAAGCGCTGCAAAATTACTTTTCCTAACCTCTAAAAAGAGGGTGTGGATGCCTTTGTTTTGGGCGTCCTGGCAAAGCGCGTTTATAAGCGCGCTCGCAACTCCCATTTTTCTAAACTCGGGAAAAACCGCAACATTGGTAATAGACCCCTCGTCGCAGGCGAAAATGCATCCAATATAGCCTGCAATCTGCCCGTCTCTTTTGCAGACTAAGAAATGCGCATTTTGGTTTTGAGTTTCATCTAAAAGCGCACTCTCGCTCCAGGGGGAAGAAAAGCAAACTTTCTCAAGTTCGGCAATTTTACTAGCATCGCTCGGGAGCATTTTAGAAATTTCAAGGTCAGTATTTTCCTTTAAAACAAGTGCACTTATCTGCTCGTAAAGCTCACGAGCACAAAGTTTATAAACCTCTAAATTTGACATGTACGGGTCGGAAATCTCAGGCTCGGCGCAAACGATTTTGCCCTTGCAGTCGGGGAAATAGTACATAAGAGCCTCGGCGTGTGACCGTGACATAGTAAAAATAATATCTGCGCGTCTTATAAGCTCGTCGCTTACCTGCTTTGAGCGGTGATTTGATAAATCGATGCCGTAAAGTTCCTTAACCGCCAAAACGGCATTTTCCGATGCCGAAAGGGCGTCTGCAGTAGTAATTCCACAACTATCGCATTCACAGTCAAGGCCGTTTTGACTGCATATATACTCGCAGATTGCCTTTGCCATCGGGCTTCGGCAGGTGTTACCCGTACAAACAAATAAAATCCTTTTCATAACTTCTCCGTCACTTTATTTTGTTAAAAAGCGGCATAAATTTAAGTATAACAAGAGTTACAATCTTACTTAAAGCAAAGTCATAGAGCACAAATGCGCCCTCGCAAAACAGCGCAAAAATGCAGATTGCCCACATTCCCCAAGCGGAGAACTCCGAGTACTCGGCAATGAGATAGTCGAGTCCGAAAAGGGCAATGGTTGCAGCGGCACCAAGTGCTACCGCAAGATTAAAAACAAGCATTTTAAGTACCCATTCGAGAGCCTTTTTCCTCATGCTTTCAATGGCGCCCTTTAAAATGGGGTAGTAGCCGAACAAGACCGCAAAAGATATGGTAGCGGTATGGTCGGGCGTTACAAAGAAACTTAAAAAGGAAACGCCGATGTAAACAAGTATCGCCCATTTTCTGCCGAACTGTAGATTTATCGGAATCATCATCATTCCCGCAAACGCCGGCAGGGCGAAAGAGAGGATGGGGATAATAGCCGTACCCGTCATTAAAACGATGGCAAGCGCCATACATATTCCGCCGAGCGCGACCTTAAAACTAACCTTCATAAAATGTCACTCCAAATTAGCAACAACCTCTGCCGCCCATACATTCGCAACAAGAGTTTGCGCAACACATAAGGGTACATAAGTCGCAGGAATCGCATCCGCCCGCACTGTCACCCGTTCTGTAGCCGCCGGCATTGTAGTTTCCGCTTCTCCTTTGGAAAAGTCTCTGATATGCCTCGGCGTATTCTCTGTTATTGGGGTCAAGCCTTACAGCAGTTTCAAGATGGGTAAAGGCTTCGTTGAGCCAACCGCGTGAATAGTAGATGGTGCCTTTTAAGAAGTACCATTCGGCATTTCGCTTGTCTGCGGGCACGCCATCGAGGATTTCCTCGGCCTGTGCGATGCGACGCTCGTTTATAAGCCTTCTTACATCGGCAAACTGGCTCTGCGAATAACCGCCGGAGTATCCGCCGCCTTGATGTGATGCACCGCGCTTGCGCATTAGCATAATTTCATCATAAGCGGCATTGATTTCCGCCATTTTACTCTCGGCCTGCTCCTTTGAAATTCCCTCGGGGCGCAGGTCGGGATGATACTTTTTGCAAAGGTCTCTGTAGACGTTTTTTATTTGCTCGTCGCTATCGTTTTCACTAACGCCCAGAACCTGATATGGATTTGCCATTCAGAGCAAGCCTCCTTTCCTTCTTGTTTGTAATGTACAAAACGGCTTTTTGTGTATTTTTAAGTCCCATATAAATAATGTTTTCAAGAATAGGCTTAAAATGATAAAGTTTTAGTTTCAAAAGTGCATCCTGCGCTTCGCTGATGCAGGCGTTAAGACTCATTTCCGCATCTTTCTTTGCCTCATTGATTTGAGTCTTAGTCATAGTTTTTCCTGTTTTAAGAGGGTTAAAACTACCTTTTTTAAGGTCTTTTTCAAGGTCATCAGCGGCATCCAAAATGTATATCCACCGTCCCATTACATACCCAAGACGAGAAAGCGCCTCTTTTTGCTCGTCCTCATCTGACAGACGGGAGAAAAACTCTGACAAAACATTTGCGGTGGGGTGACAGCA
>JAZQLL010000047.1:0-12102 GCA_045542675.1 Oscillospiraceae bacterium | reverse complement strand
GTCTTATAATGGCGTCGTTTGAAGATAAACTCAAAACGCTCGTGGTCCTCACAGCGTTTATCCCAATGCTTATGGGCACGGGCGGTAACTCCGGTTCGCAAGCATCTGTCAGTATAATCCGCGCACTCTCGCTCGGAGAAGTCTCGTTTAAAGATACATTTAAGGTAATGTTTAAGGAATTGAGAGTTTCTATCCTTTGCGCAATAACTCTCGCGGCGGCAAACTTTGGCAAAATGTATCTCATTGACCGCCTTTTAATGAATAACGATGCGGTAACTTTAGCCGTTATAACGGTGGTGTCATTCACACTTTTAGTAACGGTAATTATAGCAAAACTCGTCGGCGCAATACTGCCGATGATAGCAAAAAAATTAGGACTTGACCCCGCAGTAATGGCAAGTCCCTTTATTACAACGATAGTAGACGCCCTCTCACTTGTGGTCTACTTCTCAATCGCCTCAACGTATATATTATAAACAAAATCCCCTCGCACAACGCGAGGGGTTTATTCTTTTACAAATTCAATTATCTCTGCGATTTCACAATTAAGAAAATTGCAGATTCTTTCTAAAACAAAACTGTCGTATCTTTTGACTTTGTTTTTATAGTAATTGTCAACTATTTGGTACTGTATTCCTGTTTGTTTTGCGAGTTCATAACGGCTGATATTGTACTTTTTAAGCGCTTTGTCAAGACAAATGCGAATCATATACTCACCTCACAAGTATATTCTAATAAATATATATGTACTTGACAATTCTATTATATAAATATATACTTATATAAAGATATATACTATCGTTGTCGAATTTTAAAGTCGCTGAAGAACTTTACAAATAGTCAAATATATGGTAGCATAAAAGTACTAGGTGTCTATTTAAAAAAGTTTGCACATTTTCTCTCAAATTACATCTTAGGAGGACATTTTATGAAAGTTACAACAAAAGTCTTGAGTTTGGTTTTAGCATTGGCTATGCTCTTGACAATGGCATCTTTTCCGGCATTCGCTGCTAACATCGATGTTTCTTATGAATACGAAGTTGGCAAAACATACGTCATTCCTATCGAAGTTATCGCTGGCGAAAAAGTAACAAAAGTTTATGACATTACAGGCCTTATCGTTTTCGGTACACCTAGACCAGTAGACGGCGTATCAACCCTCTGGTTTGTTGAAGCTAAAATGAACACAAAGGGTATCACAAAAATCGTTGTTGAATACACAGACGTTAACGAAGAAGATCAAGAAATCGTAAGCAACTACGTAGAAATCGTAGATCCCGCTGACGAACCCACAACTGTTGACGTAACTTTCGTTGACGTTGACGGCGCAAATGATGATGTAGTTAAAACAATCGACGCAGGCGCAACAGTAACAATTCCAGATGTTTATGCTGAAGGATATAAATTTTACTCTGACGCAGATTGTACAGAAGAAATCACAGACCTTGCAACAAGAACATTTGCTGAAAACGATATAATCTACGTTAAAGCAATACCTGTAACTCCCGATCCACAACCCCCCGTAGAATACACGCCTAAAACGGTAGAGTTTGTCAGAACGGGTGCAAGTTCTAAAATCAACTATCACAACTCAAACGTAGCGTTTACCCTCCCTGACGTTGATTTGTACGTAGGGGACTCTATTAAATTCCCCGAAAACTTTTTTACAGACAACACCTTCTATTTTGGCACTACTGAATTGAGCTATTTAACCGTTCAGATCAGAAAAAGCGGAGAAGAAAATTACGTTTTGTTAGACCCCAAAAGCGAAAACAACACGTACACGTTTTCCTCTGAAGGTATTTATACAATCCGCTTAGCAAGCGTATACAACACAGAAAATGTAGATGTGACCGGTATTAGCAACACGTTTTTCTTTGGCACTTTTGAGGTTAAAGACCCCGAAAACAAAAAAACGGCAGAAAAACCCACAACCGAAAAAACCTATGGAAGAGAACTTTCGTTTACAAGTGCAAATATCAGATATACCGATAGAGCGTTTATCGGCACGTCAGAACTAAAAACGGCTGATATTTTATACCCCAATGATGTAAGTATTGCTACTGCCCTTCCCGCAGGAACGGTTGTAGATTGGAATATGGAATTTGACCAAACTGGATATATAGACACAGTTTCATGGACTGCTTCCTCAGAAGACTGTTATACAGCCGTTGACGTTTACGGTTCGCTTGACGGCGAAAACTGGTATCTTCTTGCAGACGACAGTCCTGTAACTTCAGAGTCGGATTTGTTCTCGGTTAGCGTCAAAGGCGTAGCAAAATATCTTAGATTCAGAAACTTCAAATATACATACAGATGCGTATCACAATACATTTCAATGTCCAAAGTGACAGGATTTTCAATAGAAGAATATGTGCCTAAAATAGTGGAATTTGTTAAAACAGGCGCAGATTCTAAAATTAACTATCACAACTCAAACGTAGCGTTTACCCTTCCCGACGTTGATTTGTACGTGGGCGACTCTATAAAATTCCCCGAAAACTTTTTTACGGACAACTCCTTTTATTTTAACTCGACAAGATTGGGTTATTTAACCGTTCAAATCAGAAAAAGCGGAGAAGAGAATTTCGTACCGTTAGACCCCAAAGGCGAAAATGATACTTACACGTTCTCATCTGAAGGTATTTATACAATCCGTTTGCAAAACATATATAATACAAGGAACGAAGATATAACTGGGGAAAGTACCACGTTTTTCTTTGGCGCTTTTGAAGTTAAAGACTATGATAAAATAAAAGTAGTAGAGGAACCTGCTGTCGAGCAAACTAGTGAAGATTACATTTATTTATTAAATGCGAACATCAGATATACCGATAAACCGTTTGTCGGTACTTCAGAGGTTAAAACAGCCGACATTTTAAACTCCAGTGATACAAGTATCGCAACTGCTCTTCCTGCAGGCACGGTTGTTGACTGGAATTTTGAGCTTGATAATACGGGATATGTCGAATTAATTTGTTGGGTTGCATCTAACGAAGACTGCTACACCGCAGTTGACGTGTATGGCTCGCTTAACGGTGAAGACTGGTATCTCTTGGCAGACGATCAGGCCGTGCATAGAGAAGACGGAGTATTTAATTTACATGTTAAAGGTGTAGCAAAATATCTTAAACTTAAAAACTTTAAATACACCGACAGATGTGTATCACAAAATATCCAGCCTGCTACAGTAAGTGGATATAAGGTCTCCGAGCAACTTACTCCTGAAGATTGGTCGGAAATTCAGATATCTTTATTTGACGTAACTGGTCAGAAGAAAAATCCTTTTTTGAAAACAGTCCTTAACCGTAATAGAACGGTAGCACTTGAGGATGTATATATTTTAGGTTGTAATTTTTATACTGATAGAGAGTGCGAGAACCAAATTGACATTACAACAACAAAGTTTACACAAAGTACTACACTTTACGTTGAACCCAAAGACTTAACACGTCCGTTCCCGGAAGTATATTCTTTTGTAACGCCTGAAGGAGCCGGATGGACGGCTACGGTTAATTACCTCGCTGATCTTCATACAGTTGTACACGGTCCGTTGAGTCCTTATTTGGTTACAAGATGGCAGATGGAAGACGCAAACGGAGTTAAACACGACGTAGAGTACACGTTCCTTAAAAAAGCAAATCTTCTTAAGGATATTACAGGCGATATACATATCTCGGGTATCCAACTGCCTTTAAAAGGCTTGGGAATCTTTACCCAAAAGGCTGAAAAAGCAGGAGAAGACGGAACAGGTGCATTTGCTGTGAATTCCTATTATGAAAACGGATTGTACTTACAAGGCGCACAAATCCGTTTTGCCAACCCCGAAACAAACACAACCGCAGGACTTCGATTTGTAAACGTCGTTGACAGAGAGTTTGAACAAGAACTTTTATATTTACAAGAACAAGGCGTCATTTCGAACCTTGACCACGGTGTGTTAAGTGCTGCAGGTGTTGATTACGACTACATCGACCTCGACATTGATTCTGCTAAAAACGTAAACTGGGGCGATGCAATTTATAAATCCAGTGATTTGTATAATGATCAGTACTATAAATATACTCTTTGCGTAACAGGGTTTAAACCCGAACACTATAAACTTGATATTTACGTTCGTTCTGTAATAAAATTCGATTATAACGGTCAAACAATTTATCTATACGGCGAACAATACAAAACAAACTATAGAGAAGTCGTTGAGGAAGCGTATGATCAATATAAAGCAGGAAATGAAACTCTAAGTGATGCGGATCTTGCTTATTGCAAAGAAATTTTAGGAATAGGTCAAGACAACGATGTTGACTCAGACGACATTTTTTAACTCAGGGGGCATACAATGAAAAAATGTAATACTTGTGGCGCACCGATAGACGAAAACGAATCTTTTTGCACGTTGTGTAAATTCTCAAATCCCGATGCTACACAAAATTCAGAACAATTAACTGAGCAAAATTCCTCAGTAGGCGTGGCAGTAGAAGAAATCCCGGTTGACCCAAACGGTAATGTTGTTGCGGGAATAGTTGGAGCATTTTTGTTTTCTGTGCTCGGCGGCGGAGTTTATTTTCTGATATATCAACTCGGTTATATTGCTGCAATCAGTGGATTGATTATATTTGTTCTTGCAAATTTGGGATATAGCTTGTTTGCCAGAGTAAAAAACAAAACTTCGATTGTGGGACTCGTAACAGCCATAATTATGACTGTTGTAATGATTTTTCTTTCAGAATACTTCTGTTTGTCATTTGAAATTTTTCAGGCGTTCAAAGAAGAAGGCATTAACTTTTTCGATGCAGTTAAAGTGACTCCTATATTAGTTGCTTCCGAACCAGAAATTCTCGGTCAAGTAATAAAAGACCTCGTGATTGCGTACATATTAGGTGCACTCGGTTGTGTCAGCGAAATTGTTAATATCGTTAAAGCAAGAAAGAAAAGATAAAAAAACAAATCCCCTCGCGTAATGCGAGGGGTTTATTTTATACTTCAATTTCAAGTCCGTCGAATGACGTTATGAATCCTTGTTTTTGGGCAATCGGGTTAAAATCGTCGTAAACGGTGTTTTTGCCTTTGTGGGAAAAATGGCTCAACACAATTTTCGTGTCGGCAGTTATCACACCGTCGTTTAAAAGACGCTCACGCGTTTTAACGTTTCGCCCAAGACATTGATGCGAAGGGTAATCTAAATCCTCTAAATCCCCTTTAGTGCAGTCAAGGGAAATGAAATCAAATTTTATCTTTTGCGCCTTGAAAAACTCAAAATCCTCTTTTGGTAAAAATCCTGTATCGTGCGCGTAAAGAATGGTACAAACGCCGTCGGATATAATATATAAAAATGGGTTTTCAGTCGGGTGCGAAGCTTTAATCGGTGTTACGGTGTATTTACCCACTTTAACCGAAACAAACGGGGAAAGAGTGTGAATTTCAGCGCGTGTGTTTTCAAAACAAGACGAAAAGTTGTTTAAATCCTTTGACCCGTAAAAATGAAAAATCTCGCCATCGTTTAACGTGGAAAAGTTTGGTTGTAAATTGGTAATCAAAGTTGGGTAAAAGTGGTCTTCGTGCGTGTGCGTTATAAGAAAATTTTTGATGTTTGTAAGATTTAACCCCAAAATATTTGCACGGAAATGCGTTTCGGGGGATAAATCAATCAGTAAATCGTCGTTTATTAAAACCTGCTGATGCGAACGAATGTTTTTACCGCCTAAACGCCTTGCTCGTTCACAGTTTTCACAACGGCAAAACGCAGCAGGGATAGAGTCGTAAGCACCTGTTCCAAGATAGGTTATTTTCATAAAATCGCCTCCCGTTTAAGTATACATTAAAAAACATCAAAAATCAATTATTTGCCATTGTCTTAGAAAGTCAAATGTGCTAAAATAGTAATATCTTTTTAAAGGAGTGGTTCTTTTGCGACAAAGCGGAATTTTAATGCCGATTTTTTCTTTGCCCTCGCCCTACGGCATTGGTACAATGGGAAAAGAAGCGTTCGAATTTGTTGACTTTTTAAATAAATCAGGACAAAAACTTTGGCAAATACTCCCCATAGGCCCCACAGGTTTTGGCGACTCGCCTTATCAAAGCGTATCGACGTTTGCAGGAAACCCCTATTTTCTGGATATCGATTCGTTAATTGATGCGGGTCTTTTGACACTCAATGAGGTAAAATCCTTTGATTTCGGGGAAAATTACGATAAAATTGATTACGCAAAAATTTTCTTAAGATATAAACTTTACCGCCTTATGACACCGCGCTTTTTTGAAAACACCCCCGACGACTACGAAGCGTTTTGTGAGAAAAACGCGTTCTGGCTTGAAGATTACGCGCTTTTTTGCGCAATTAAAGACGAAAACGAGTGTAAAGCGTTCTCTCAGTGGGAGGACGGCCTTCGCTTAAGAGAAGAAAAGGCAATAAAAAATGCTAAAGAAAAGCTCAAAGAAAACTGCGAGTTTTACAAAATGCTTCAGTACCTTTTCTTTAAACAGTATAAAACGCTTAAAACCTACGCCAACGAACACGGCGTTAAAATAATAGGCGATATTCCGATTTACGTCTCCCCCGACAGCTCGGATTTGTGGGCAAATCCACAACAATTCTTGCTCGATAAAGATGGCTCTCCCAGTGAGGTAGCGGGTTGTCCGCCCGACGATTTTTGTGAAGACGGTCAACTTTGGGGCAACCCTCTTTATGATTGGGAATATATGCAGAAAAACCACTTTAATTGGTGGCTTGAAAGAATCAAAAGTGCGTGTGAACTTTTCGATATCGTAAGAATAGATCATTTCCGCGGATTTGAATCGTTTTATTGTATCAAAAACGGCGCGGAAAATGCAAAAAAAGGCGTTTGGCGAAAAGGTCCGGGTATGAAACTGTTCGACGAGATTGAAAAACAACTCGGTTCTTTGCCTATTATAGCCGAAGATTTAGGCTTTTTAACACAACAAGTGAAAAAACTTTTGGAAGACTCCGGTTTTCCGGGTATGAAGATTTTGCAGTTCGCATTTGACGGGGAGAACGATAGCGACTATCTCCCTCACAATTACCCTAAAAACTGCGTCGCTTATACGGGTACGCACGATAACGACACCGTTGTCGGTTGGTTTAAAAATGCCGATTACGCGGTTAAAGAGGACGCAAAAGCGTATTTGCGATTTAACGAAAACGAGGGTATAAACTGGGCGATGATAAAGGCGGTCTGGGCAAGTCCTGCCGATACTGCAATCGTTCCTATGGCGGATTTTCTGGGCCTTTCAAGTGAGGGCAGAATAAATACGCCGTCAACAATGGGCGAGAACTGGACTTGGCGGATAAGAAAAGAATGTCTCAACGGTTGGCTTGCCGAGATAATTTATCATTTCACAAAAGTTTACCGCAGAATAAAAGGAGAAGAAAATGCCTGTAATTTTAGACGATAAGTTGGTAGTCGGAGTATCCTCACGCGCCCTTTTCGATTTGGAAGAGGAAAACGAGATTTTTGAAAAACAAGGTCTCACGGCTTACAGCGAATATCAACTCGCGCACGAAAATGATATACTAAAACCCGGCACAGCATTTCCTCTTGTAAAAGCACTCCATAACTTGAACTGTGAGGATAAACGCTTAATTGAAGTTATAATTATGTCAAAAAACTCTGCGGATACGAGCCTTCGCATTTTCAATTCAATTAAACACTACGGTCTTGACATCACACGCGCCGCATTGGTCAGCGGAACGTCGATAGCACCGTATCTTACTGCGTTTAAGACAGATTTGTTTTTGTCCGCCGATGAAAACGACGTTCGTCAGGCAATAAACGCAAATATCGCAGCAGGAATTATCTGTTCTCCTTTGACGTCAAATATTGACCCCACAAAAGAAATCAAGCAAATCAAAATCGCATTCGACGGAGATGCCGTTATCTTTTCCGACGAAAGCGAAAAGATTTATCAGGAAAAGGGACTTTTAGCTTTTGAAGAACACGAAAAACAAAACGCTGAAAAACCATTGCCTGAAGGCCCTTTCGCAAAACTTTTAAAGACGATTTCACTTGTGCAAAGTCAGTTTGAAAACGCGGACGAAATGCCTATAAAAACGGCGCTTGTCACGGCAAGGAGTGCACCCACGCACGAAAGAGTAATACGCACTTTAAGAGCGTGGAACGTCCGCATTGACGAAGCGTTCTTTTTGGGCGGAGTAAAGAAAAGCGAAATTTTAAAAGCATTTGGCGCACATATCTTTTTCGACGACCAGTCGGTACATACTCTCCCCGCATCGCAATTTGTCCCTTCTGCAAGAGTACCGTATAAAGAATAGAATAAGCCACGCTTTACCGCGTGGCTTATCTTTTAAATAATAAACGAAAGAACACTTGACAAAAAAATAATTTAAGGGTATAATATACAAGCTTTTAAAAAGTATATTTTTATCGGGGTAGCCCAGTTGCAACAGGAAGCGCAGCGGACAACTGCCACATAAACTTAATATTTTTTATCGGGGTGTAGCGCAGTTGGTAGCGCGCTTGCTTTGGGAGCGTGCCTAGCAGTTATAACCGTGAAAAAGCAAAAGTCCCGAAAAGCCTTTACTTATGCGGACTTTCGGCACTTAATAAAAACGCAAAACCGCGTGGAATTTGCGTTTGACCACAGTTTGTCCCACTTCCACGCACAAGCGAGAAAAATTGAATAGATATCCGGGTGTGGCGCAGCTGGGAGCGCGGGTGGTTTGGGACCATCAGGCCGCAGGTTCGATCCCTGTCACTCGGACCAAAACAGCGGTTTTGACCGCAAAACGAAGCCGCAGAGTAGGAATACTTTGCGGTTTCGTTATAGTGGAGAAGGTTATGAACGAAGCAAAAAATGTTTTAAATGAATTCAAAATCATAATGGGGTCCGCAAATGTAACCAATCAGTATGTGGAACTACAAAAGCGATATTTTGAATCCCATTATTTTGATCAAAATTCAACTCCTGGCAATCTTGAAGAAACATCAAAAAGATATGGTTTGAATTTATCGTCTTTATACGACAAACATAAAATTGACACTAATATTTCGAATTCCTATATTTTGAATATTCATGCTTCATTCACATACTTTATCGATCAATATTGCGAACTTCCTGGATTCCCATTTGGGGGTAATACAGAAAAAATTGATTCATTAACATGGATTGTTTCGAATCTATATGCTAAAGAATCAGACCGCCCCGACGATATGCAAGTTTGGTATGAGATATGTAATTACTATAGACTTGTAAGAAACAAAATCGTTCATATGAAAAACAAGAAACAACTAACGCATGAATTAGAAGTTTCTCATGAAAGAATCCATCGAAATATATGCAAATATCCGGTCTGGAAAGATTTTTGCGGGGCATTGTCTGCGCCAAACAAAATTGCTAATATATCATTTGACGATCAAGTCTTATTTTCAAAAGCAGCATTATATATGGCAATTCACATTTTTGAAAACACAAAATATAATTTGCATAAGCATGCAGAAGCTGAACGCTCATCAATTTACGATTTGATATGCAAATACAAGAAAAATCCAGAACGGAAATATTCGATTTTAAAGACATATTTTTCAAGGATTTATCCTATCAAAGAAAATGATTACGACGAAGAGTTACGAATGATCGCATCAGAGTTAAGTTGACTATGGGGCATTAGCTCAATGGTAGAGTCTTCCCCTTCATAAGCGCATCTTTTCTAGGTGCGTTTATGAAGGGAAAGACTAAGGTTCGATTCCTTAATGCCCTACCAATAATCCCCTTAGAGCACATCTAAGGGGATTTTACTATATTCTTATGGAGGCAGAGTATGTATAACGAACCAGAAATGAATTTTTCAATCCAATTTAACCTATCCAGAAGTGGTATGATCAAAGAGATTGAAACGGAATTCAACATTCTTAGAATTTGCTTCACTCAATTAAGCGAACTTGATGAGGAATACTCGTCGTGTATTGAGCGCATAATGGTCATGCCTTTACGAAAACTTTTGTGTGAGGCAAACTCCGTACTTTTGCAAGTGTGTCCAAATTTTAAAATGCCACCTCTACAAGGTCAATGGATTGAATTAGAGCACAAGTTGAAAATGGTACGGCCTCCTTTACACTTCATTCATCCGTCATGCTGGGTCTCTTTATTTGACTGGCATAAAACAAAAGTTGCTTTTTTTGATAAAGCAATATCCGAATTACCAGAGCATATTCCTCCCTACGTTTTTCAAGTCATTTTAAACAAACTAAACAAATCAGAAAAAATTACATTCCAAGACTTATTTCAACTTGAAGAAATAACAATCAACGGAAGGTCCGATCACTCTTGGATTAGAAAGTTCCCAGACAATAACACCAAAAATCAAATGATATATGAGTATCTAAAAAAAGCAAATTACTATGACCTTAGCATCTATAATTTCATCAAACATCTATCTGATAAGAGAGGTGCTCACATCGACATTGGTCATGGCCCTATAATTGAGATGGTTAATCAAAAAGATAATAATGGACACAATTTAATTCTTTGTTTTGCTATTCAACTTATTTGGGCTGCAAAAGAACAAATCGTAGAACTTTCTGATTATTGGCCTGAGATGGACACTATTGTCAGAGAGGTTATTGAATAATCAACGCACTCTAAAAATGTAGATTTTAATTGTTTCAAATGGTAATGTAAAAAAAGCAAAACTTTTATGAAAATTACAAACATTCTTTATTCTATATGCGTTGAAAACAAACTTTTGATTTGCTTATTGAGTATTATTTTGTGTGGCTTTTTTCTTCGTATTTATTTTACGCATAGTGGTACATGGGAATATTCGAGAGAAACTGCTAGCAAAAAAGTAACTTCCACTATATTATTTATGGTGGGGTTGGCGTTGTGCTTTGAAACTGAAATGATCAGCATACCAATTAGTTCCAGGGGGATTGTTGAGGGAATAATAGCATCAATATATCTTTTGATCTCACTTGTAACCACTTTCAATGATGATGACTCAAATAGCAACTGCCTACTAACCTTTGTCAAATTTGTTTTAGTTTACTTGTTATCCATCTCAAATGAAATTACAGCGATTGCTATTTCAATCCTCTTTGCAGTAGTCATAATTTTGCTTTATATAAAAGAGTTCGTTAACGAGGATTCAGACAAAATTACTTTTTCCGAAATCATTCTCCTTTGCATAGAAAATTTGTTTTTATCCATAGGCATATTGTTTTTTGTTAAAACAAATGCTCCTTTTTCTGTAATATTAAAAGTAACCTTTGAAGAAACAGCACTATATTCATTGAACTATATTATCTTATTTGCAGTTAAAGAAAAAATATATTCACTTTAATATGTCTTCATTTCTTTGTTTACTCCGCACCAACTATTGAGGGCGCCTTACTCGGCGCCCTCTTTTGGTTTTGCTTTCTCTTCCGCAATCTCCGCTTTTACTCTTTCGATCATTTCGACGAGCTTGGCTTCGCACTGCTCGCGGGTTTCGGCATAGACGTTGAATTTCTTTCGCTTGCCGTTCGGCAGTCTTGGGAAGAAGCTGCCTTCCCACAGGTTGTCGTTGATCTGATACAGACAGCCCGTACCGCTCTTGCGTATCTTTCTCGGGATCGGTTCGAGATGCGGCTCTGTGGGCGCACACGGGGCGTTTACGGGCGGCTTTGCCGTCTCCTCGGGTGTTTGCTCTGCCACGGGCATCTGCGCGTTTGTGCCGCCGATTTTGCAGTCAATGCTCACCGCCGCATGCATCTGCATGGTATCGGTCATATGGCTGTAGATATCCAGCGTGGTTGCCGCTGACACGTGACCGATGGTTGCCGACAGCGTTTTCACGTCCATGCCGTTCTCTAACGCCATGGTTGCGAAGGTATGGCGCAGATCGTGGAACCGCACATGCTTGCATCCCGCTCGCTTGAGCAGGATCGACAGGATATCACCAACGGATGTGGGATACCTCGGCACGTCGGAATTTTGCGGTGACGGGAACATCCACCGAGAGGTGACCGTTTCCTTATACTTTCTCAGCACCTCCGTAAGCGACGGCGGCAGTACCACCGTGCGGATGGAGCTTTTTGTTTTCGGCACGGAGATCTCAATTTTGCCGTTCACCGCACACGCCTGGCG
>JAZQLL010000046.1:0-2451 GCA_045542675.1 Oscillospiraceae bacterium | reverse complement strand
TCTTTCTCTTCCTCTTCCTCTTTTGAAGAGGGCGACGCTTTGCTTGAGGTTGATGTGGAATCGGGCTGTTTGCCTGATGTAGATGTAGATGTAGATGCGGGGCCATTACCGGAGGTTGAAGTCTGTAAGGATTCATCCCTGCCTTGTGAGGAACCAGGCATCATAACCACAGATGTAGTCCCATCGGGTCTTGTAATAACAATCGGACTTGAGTTTGCGCTTGAGTTACCGCTTTCTTTAGATGCCGCAACATTTGAAGAATCGTTATTTATACTTTCATCGCCGTTGCCGCCGTTTAAAAGCGATGTGGTCTCATTTTGAGAAGAATCTAAAACTAAGGCGGGCACCGAATCTCTGTTGCCTACGGCAAGCAGTACCGCCATAGTCACAATAACGACTAAAAGGGCGGCAAGAGCACCTTGCCACCATTTTGCTTTGGGATGTGTTGCAGTTATTATTTTTTTCGGCTCGAGCGATGTCATGCAGTATATGCAAAATCGAGCGCTCTCATCTATGTCTGCATTGCAGTAAGGACACTTTTTCATTTCTTCACCCCAGGGTTTCTAAATCGTACTCAAACAATAGTTCGTTTATCTGTATAACCGAAAGTTTTTTGCAAATTCCGTAGATAACAATGCTGTCGAAAGGTAGTTTCACATAAAGCGGAGAATATCCCGCGCATTTTAAAAGCGACTGAACCTCATCGAGATTAAGCCTCATAGCAACTGCGAGAGATAAAAGCTTTTTTCTTTCGGGCACACGAACTCCCGAAAATATCTGATAGGCGTAGACTTCCGAAAGCTCAGAATCTTTAATGATTTGAGATTTTTTACGACCGCTTTTTTTAACGAGTTCCGCCAGTAGTGAGGAGAGGGAATCTGTAACCATATAATCGCGATTTTCGCTATAAAAAGTCTTAAAGTCACTGCAAAGTCCGAGTTCCTCAATAATTTTGGAAGTGTCTTTCATTTAAACCACCCTTTCACTATGCAATTAGCATACCATATTCGACAAATTTTTTCAACTATGCTTTCAGCATAGGACTTTAGCTATAAAAAAGGTATAAAATAATAAAAAGATGCGCAGCTATAACTGCGCATCCTCTGCCGATAGAATTTGGGAAATAGGAACTTCCAAGGCTCTTGAAAAAATGACTAGATCAATGTCGGTCACAAACCTCTCACCGTTTTCGACCCGACGAATGAAATAATGGTCAACATCAAAACCTAAAAGTTGCATTTTGGTGGCGAGTTTTCGCTGGGATAGTTTCTGCTCCTTGCGCAGCATAGCAATCTTTGCGCCACAAAGATTGTTGCTGCCGTCGGCAGCCTTTATCTTAAACATATTTACCCCCTTAATTCTGTTGAATACTATTTACTTTTATTATATTCTATGCTAAAATTAATACTTAATTGGTGAATAGTATTCAACAAACGGTATTTCACAAAATTTTGCGAAGGAAGGAATAAAAATGAAGACCAGGAAGATTGCGGGATATATGTCGGCACTGTTTCTCTCGCTGTGTGCGATGGGGATAATGCTTTGGGGATTAAGCCTGCCCGCCGCTGCCGCAACAAGCGGATATTATACCTATACGGTATCAAGCAGCAAAGCTACCATTACTGATTGTAATACATCAATTAGCGGTAGTATAACAATTCCATCAACGCTTGGCGGATATCCTGTAACAAGCATAGGCTATTCTGCATTTGAGTATTGCCGCAGCCTAACAAGCATCACAATACCCGATAGCGTAACAAGCATAGGCTCTAGTGCATTTTCTGGTTGCAGCAACCTTGAGAGTATAGTTGTAAAATCTGAAAACAAATACTATGATAGTAGAGAAAACTGCAACGCCATCATAGAAACAAGCACAAACACATTGATAGCCGGTTGTAAAAACACAGTAATTCCCGATAGCGTAACAAGCATAGGCGATTATGCATTCTATAATTGTAGCAGCCTAACAAGCATAACAATTCCCGATAGCGTAACATACATAGGCTTTACTGCATTTAGGGGTTGCAGTAGCCTAACAAGCATCACCATTCCCGATAGTGTAACAAGCATAGGCCATTATGCATTTGAAGGTTGTAGCAGCCTAACAAGCATCACAATACCCGATAGCGTAACAAGCATAGGCAATTCTGCATTCAATAATTGTAGCAGCCTAACAAGCATCACAATACCCGATAGCGTAACAAGCATAGACGATTGGGCATTTTTCTCTTGCAGAAGCCTAACAAGCATCACAATAGGTAACGGCGTAACAAGAATAGGCGGTGGTGCATTTGATGGTTGTAGCAGCCTTGAGAGTATAGTTGTAAAATCCGAAAACAAATACTATGATAGTAGAGAAAACTGCAACGCCATCATAGAAACAAGCACAAACACATTGATAGCCGGTTGTAAAAACACAGTAATTCCCGATAGCGTAACAAGCATAGGCGA
>JAZQLL010000045.1:0-3380 GCA_045542675.1 Oscillospiraceae bacterium | reverse complement strand
GGAGTAAGTGTGATTTCGCCGGTGTCTGTGTCAGCTGCGGTTGCGATAAGCGAGAATGAAAGCATCATACATACGCTTAAAACTACAGCCAACGCCTTTTTAATGGTTGACATTTGGATATTTCCCCTCTCTTAAAATTTTTTAATACAGCGCAAAAATGCGCAAATATACTTTAATTGTTGGTTCAAAGCGGCTTGTCCGCCCTACGTTCACTTCGCATTTGACCACAATATCTTGTGGAAAAACATATTATACACATAGTATAACACCACAATATATATTTTGCAATATGTAAATTGCACAAAAATGCCAAAAAGCGAGTTCACTTTTTAAGGGAACTCGCCTTTAAATTAGACCACCCACTTAGTGAGCGATCGACTGATATTTAGTTATACTTGCGGGAAGCTCATCTGCTTCTGCCGAAACTGTAAACACGAGGTTCACATCGCTGGAAATCTTGTCGATTTTCTCAAAGAATGCGCCGAGAGCCTCTAAGTCCCTGCCGCCGATTTTAAGAATCTGGTCAACAAATACATCGGTAATATCATAGTTACCTGCAAGAAGTCCTGCAAGGAAAGCATAACACATATCAAAATTGCAGATATCGTAAGAATCTGTATCAATAAGTCTTGCCTGGGGCTTTAAATCATAAGTGAGAGTGGGGCCCTTTTCGATACAAAGAACATTACCCTTTGACTCCTTGACTGCTTCATTAACTAAGTCAATGAGTTTCTTGGTTTTTCCTGTACCTTTGTTTCCGATAATGAGTTTAATCATAGTTTTGGTCCTCCTTTTATTTTAACTCTTCTCTTTTCAGAGCCGAGTAGTTTTACTATCCTAATTTTTTAATAAGCTCTGCCTGCATCTCTTCATAACCGGGTTTGCCGAGGAGAGCAAACATGTTCTTTTTATAAGCCTCAACGCCGGGCTGGTTGAAGGGGTTTATGCCGAGCATATAACCCGAAACGGCGCAGGCCTTTTCAAAGAAGTACACAAGATATCCAAACTCGTAGGCGCTAGCCTCGGGCACCTCTAAAATAAGGTTTGCAACGCCGCCCTCGTTATGAGCAAGCACAGTTCCCTCGAAAGCCTTGGTATTTACCTCGGACATTGTTTTTCCGGCAAGGAAATTAAGTCCGTCAAAATTCTCGGGATCCTCTTTTATCATAACATCGTTGGTGGGTTTTGAGATTTTTACAACGGTTTCAAAAAGGTTTCTGTTTCCGTCCTGAATAAACTGACCCATTGAGTGAAGGTCTGTTGAGAAGATAACGGATGCAGGGAAGATTCCCTTCTGATCCTTACCCTCACTCTCGCCGAAGAGCTGCTTATACCACTCATTCATCATAGCAAATCTCGGCTCGTAGCTCACCATTATTTCAATGACCTTGCCCTTACGGTAAAGGGCGTTTCTCATTGCGGCATAACGGTAACAATCGTTTGTTTCAAAAGGCTCACTCGCGAATTTCTCTCTTGCATCAGCGGCGCCTTTCATAGCGCTGTCAATATCAATTCCTGCAACCGCCATAGGAAGAAGGCCTACTGCGGTAAGAACAGAATATCTACCGCCGACATCATCAGGCACCACGAAGGTTTCATAGCCCTCTCTGTCGGAAAGTTCCTTTAAAGTTCCGCGAGCCTTATCGGTTGTGCAATAGATTCTCTCTTTTGCGCCCTCTACGCCATACTTCTTTTCAAGAAGTTCTTTAAAAATTCTGAAAGCGATAGCAGGCTCTGTAGTTGTTCCCGATTTGGAAATAACATTCACCGAAACATCTCTACCCTCGCAAATAGAGAGAAGTTCATTTAAGTAGTCGGCACTGATGCTATTGCCCGCAAAATAAATATCAGGCGTATCCTTCTTAAGATTATTATACATCGGCGATTTTATAAACTCGATAGCAGCGCGAGCGCCGAGATACGAGCCACCGATTCCGATAACGATGAAAACATCGGTATTTTTCTTTATCTTTTCTGCCGCGGCTTTAATTCTTGCAAATTCCTCTTTATCGTAATCTACGGGAAGGTCAAGCCAGCCTAAAAAGTCATTACCGAGGCCTGTTTTTTCATGTACAGTTTTTGCGGCGGCGAGGGTCTGCTCACGAAGGGCTGACATCTCATGCTCTGCCACAAAACCTTTTGCATATTTTTCGTTAAATTTAAGCGCCATTTGGGGTCTACCTCACAAGTAAAGTTTCTATTTATTATATTCTACTATACTTATGAGAATTTTTCAAGAGCAAGCTGGCCAGAAAAGCAATTTTTTTAAAAAAATTTTACAGAGATTAAAAAATCGTCTTTAAAATATCTAAAAACGCCCTTGCAAAACTTAGTTCCTCTGCATTTTGCAATGCCAAAAGGTCATACTCTGCGACCTTTTCACCATTCATACTCACCTCAACAAATCCGAGTTTGTCTCCCTCTTTTACCGGCGCCGTAATTTTTTCGGGAAGGGTTATTTTGTTTGTGATTTCTCCCTTACTTCCCTTTTTTAAGAGAAGCGACGGAAGGTCGGAAGTTTTAATCTCAACGCTATCGCAAACTCCGCCGACTACCGAAATATTCTTTGGAATGTCCTCACTTTTTTCCAACTTCAGAATTTCATAGTTTGCAAAGCCGAAATCGAGAAGTTTTTTAGCGGCGGCGTTTCGCTCTTTACTCGTGGGATAACCCATTACAACGCCGATAAGCGACAGTCCGTCGCGCTCGGCGGTAGCACTAAGGCAACTGCCTGCGCCGTCGGTTGTGCCGGTTTTAAGACCCGTCGCGCCGGGGTAGTAACGAATAAGTTTATTGGTGTTTACAAGTTCGGTTGTGCCGCCGCGCAGGGTATCCATCCAGATTTTTGTGTACTCAAAAATCTTATCATGGCGCATCAGCGCCTGCGACATTTTAGAAATATCACGTGCGGTTGAGAGGTGACCCTCTGCATCAAGACCCGAAGCGTTTTTGAAGGTAGTGTTGGTCATACCTAATTGGGCGGCGCGTTCGTTCATCTCTGCAACAAACGCCTCTTCGCTTCCCGAGACAAGTTCTGCAAGCACAACCGCCGCATCATTTGCCGACTTTATACAAACCGCCTTAACGATATCGTCAACACTCATCTGCTCACCAACTTCAAGCCATATCTGCGAGCCGCCCATCGAGGCGGCGTGCTCAGAGCAGGTAGCGAGGGTATCAAGCGAGAATTTTCCTGCTTCTATAGCTTCCATAGTAAGCAATAGAGTCATGATTTTGGTGATGGATGCGGGCGGCAGTTTTATATCGGCATCGCGCTCATACAACACCTTTCCCGTCGTTTCCTCAATCAAGATTATGGATTTTCCGCCGAGGTTTAAATTTTCGGCGCTCACGGCGGTTTGAGTAACCTCATTTGCCCA
>JAZQLL010000044.1:0-7685 GCA_045542675.1 Oscillospiraceae bacterium | reverse complement strand
GGAGTTGTGAAAAATGAAAAAACTCGTTAAAACACAAGAACTTTACGAGTGCAATGTTCCTTACCTTAAGAGTTTATTTGATGACAGCGTTTACCCCTGGGATATGCTCTCTAAAATTAAAGGTCTGTGCAATGACCTTGTAAAGAGTGGCATTGAGGGCTTTACAGAAATAAAAGAGGGCGTTTTAGTTGGCAGAGATGTTAAGATTGCCGACACCGCAACAATTATCGCTCCTGCCATTTTCGGTCACGGAACCGAGATTCGCCCCGGAGCCTATGTGCGCGGATGCGTAATCACCGGCGAAAACTGCGTTATCGGAAACCCTACCGAGCTTAAAAACTGCATACTGCTCGACAAAGTTCAGGTTCCGCATTACAACTATGTAGGCGATTCGGTCTTAGGAAATCGTGCACACATGGGCGCAGGCTCTATCTGCTCGAACCTTAAATCCGACGGAAAAAATATCGTTATTCACGGCGAAGAGGATATTGAAACGGGTCTTAGAAAAATCGGCGGCATACTCGCTGACGGTGCCGACCTCGGTTGCGGATGTGTTGTAAATCCCGGAACCGTTATCGGCAAAAAGACCAGTGTTTATCCCCTTACCGCACTTCGCGGAGTTATTCCCGGCGGCTGCATTGTAAAATCCCTTGATAATATTGTTGAAAGAAGAGATTAGGAGGAAATTTTTATGAATTTTATCAAAGTTAAAACCTACGAGGAACTTAGCAGAAAGGCGGCTAATCTCATCGCCGCTCAGGTTATCGTTAAGCCCAATTGTGTACTCGGTCTTGCAACAGGCTCATCGCCCGTTGGCGCATACAAGGAACTCATTGAAATGAATAAAAAGGGCGATGTAGATTTCTCTACAGTTACCAGTGTAAATCTTGACGAGTATGTCGGTCTTGATGGCACTAATGATCAGAGTTACCGCTATTTTATGAACACCAATCTTTTCGATCACGTTAATATCGACAAGGATCGCACCCATGTTCCCAACGGATGCGCCAAGGATTTAAAGGCAGAGGGCGAGGCTTATGATAATCTTATCAAAGAGCTCGGCGGAATCGACCTTCAGCTTCTCGGAATCGGTCTTGACGGACACATCGGATTCAACGAGCCCGATAGCGTTTTCGTAAAAGAGACCCACGAGGTAGTGCTCGACGAGTCGACTATTGAGGCAAACGCAAGATTTTTCGAGGATATTAACGATGTTCCTAAAACCGCCATCACAATGGGTATGATGTCCATTATGCAGGCAAAGAAGATCCTCCTCGTTGCAAACGGCGAGAAGAAAAAGGCAATCGTTGAAAAGGCTTTCTTTGGCCCCATTGATCCTCAGGTTCCCGCATCAATTTTGCAACTTCACCCCGATGTAACAGTTATTTTCAGTGAAAACTAATTTTATGATTTAAGTGTAAAAAGAGCAAGGCGTCTGCCTTGCTCTTTTTTGTTTTTATAGCCCTTGCGGGAGGGCACAGAAACCCTCCCCTACGGTTTGATGAAAATCGAATAAATATTTGTAGGGAACGTCATTTATGACGTTCCGTCTTGGCGACGCGTCGAAATCATGGTTTTTCTTGCAAAGTCATCCGCTTCAAAAACCCGGAAATTTTCACCGTTATCTTCAATAACGTCGAGCTGAAGATCGCCTACGGTATAGGTGCCCTTTTCGGGAACCTGAGTAGCATAAGCGGAGTTTTCATCCAAACTGCTTACGATACCTGCAGCAAATGCAAAGAGGATACCACGTGCGGTATCCTCTTAAAATTATAATCTATCTGCGAGATCCATAATAAGTTGCTCGGTCTTTTCCCAGCCTAAGCAGGGGTCAGTTATAGACTTACCGTAAATATGCTCGCCTGACTTCTGTGATCCGTCCTCGATATAACTCTCAATCATAAGACCTTTGACGAGATTTTTAATATCGTTATTCTCCTTGCGGCTATGAACTACCTCTTTGGCAATTCTTATCTGCTCGAGGTACTTTTTACCCGAGTTTGCATGGTTGGTATCAACTATTGCGGCGGGATTAGCGAGACCGGTTTTTTCATAATATTCAATAAGTTTCATAAGGTCTTCATAGTGATAGTTGGAAACATTTTTACCCGCAAAATCGGTGTAACCGCGCAAGATGGCGTGCGCCAAATCGTTACCTGCGCTCTCAACCTCCCAGCCTCTATAAAGGAAGGTGTGCTTATGCTGAGCGGCGGTTATAGCATTCATCATAATGCTATTATCGCCGCTTGTGGGATTCTTCATTCCGACAGGAATATCGAGTCCACTGGAAGTCAGGCGGTGCTGCTGATTTTCAACCGAGCGAGCACCTACCGCAACGTAAGACAAAAGGTCAGAAAGGTAGCGGTAATTTTCGGGATAAAGCATCTCATCGGCGCATGAGAAATCGTAATCACGAAGTGCGCTTACGTGTACATCACGAATGGAAATAATGCCCTTGAGCATATCGGGTTTATCGTCGGGGTTGGGCTGGTGGAGCATTCCCTTATAACCGTCACCCGTTGTGCGCGGCTTGTTTGTATAAATTCTGGGGATAATTAAAATTTTATCCTCAACCTTATCCTGAACTTTACGAAGACGAGAAATATAATCGAGCACCGACTCGTGATTATCCGCCGAGCAGGGACCTATTATGAGAATGAATTTATCGCTCTCACCTGTAAAAATTTTTCTGATCTCCTTATCTCTTGCCTCTTTTACGGCAATCATTTTGTCTGAAAGAGGATACTGAGCTTTAATATCCTTAGGGATGGGGAGTTTTCTGTTAAATTGCATATTCATTTTGCTACACCTTAGGCTTTCTTATTAAAATTTCTTCGGCGCTCGGAAGAAATTCTCATCATACTGCGCATCTCTTCCCTATCGTCATTTTTTATACTGTCGTAAAGTTTATCAAATGCTTTTCTGTAGGCATCCATTTGCGAGAGCAGGGTATCTCTGTTTGACAGAAAAAGTTCGCTCCACATCTCATCGTTTATGTTTGCGATTCGGGTAAGATCTCTGAATGAGTCTCCCGTATATCGCTCTAAATTCGGGTCGTCGCAAGCACACATTAGCGAAACCGCAATACAGTGTGTAAGTTGCGAGAGGAAACCTATCATTTTATCATGTCGCTCGGGTGGGAGAACCGAAACATCCGCAAATCCCAGTTCCTGTCCCAGACTTTTACAAAGTTCTATTGCGGAAAATGTGTTTTTCTCGGTCGGCACCACTATATAGTTGGCTCCGCGGAAAATACTGTCATCGCTGTTTTCAACTCCGCAAACCTCTCTACCTGCCATTGGGTGAGCCGCAATAAACTCCACGCCCTCGGGCAAAAGTTCCTGGATTTTGTACACCACGCAGCCCTTGACACCCGTTACATCGGTTATTACGGTACCTTTTTTTATAAGGTGTCCGTTTTCCTCAATCCAATTTATAAACGTGTGGGGATAAAGGGCAAAAACAATCACGTCCGCATCGCTTATGAATTCTGGGTCAATTTCGGTTGTTCCGCGGTCGATTATCCCTTCCGAAAGAGCAAAGTCGATAGATTTTTGCTCTAAGGTTATAGCGCTTACGCTATAGCCTTTTTTCTTAAGGGCTCTGGCGTAGCTTCCGCCGAGTAGTCCCAAACCTACTATTAAAATTTTTTTACCGTTATCAATTATCATAAATATCAAGCCTTATACCTAATTTTCTTATCTCCTCAAAAAAGGTGGGATAGCTTTTTTCTACCGCCTCGGCAGCCTCTATGCTACCGCCTACAAGCGTCAGTAACAGAGCCATTGCCATAACTATTCTATGGTCATTGTGCGAGCAAATAGGATTTGTGGGCGTTTTTAAATCCCCGCCGCAAATTTTAACCGAGTTTTCGAAAATCTCAGTTTTTATGCCGAGTTTCTCAAGTTCCTCTGCCATCGCCTGCGCCCTGTCGCTTTCCTTGATTTTAAGTCGGGCAGTGTTTATAAATTCGGCTCCACCAAATTGGGATGCGAGCGCAAACATTACGGGCGCTAGATCGGGGCAATCCTTTAAATCAAAGCATTTTTCACCATTTTTAAGGGCGGTGTACATACTTTTATACACCCTGTCTCCCTGAAGTGTGTCTGGGTTTAGTCCATCTACTTTTACATCGCCGCCGAGCAGGTTAAATGCATCTAAAAAAGCGGCGTTGGACTCATCGCCCTCAACGCTGAAACAGCAATTTCGGTATCGCTGATTTCCCGTTATATAATAAGTATTTTTTTCTCTTTTTATTTGTATTCCAAAATCCCTGAGCGCGCCTATTGTAAGGTCAACATAGGACTCGCTTTCAAACTGACCGAGCACCGTAATACTGCTATCGCCGTTAAGAAGGGACAGCGCAAACATAAGACCCGAAATAAACTGACTTGATATGCCGCCATCTATTTCAAAGGTGCCTGATTTAAGTTTGCCGCAAACGGTTACGCTATCGTTACGCTTTTCAAAAAAGATGTCTTGTTCTTTGCAAATTTCCTCGTAAACAGTAAGAGGCCGCTCGAAAAGTCGGGGTGCACCTTTTAGGGTAACTTTATTTCCCGAAAGCATACAAAGAGGCAAAAGAAATCGCAGTGTACTACCGCTCTCATTGCAGTAAAATTCAGTTTCCTCTTTTATATTATAAGGGTCAAGACCGCCGATTTTTACAGTATTTTCATTTTTTTGGGTGAGAGCGCCCATATTTTTAAGCGCGTTAAGCGTTGCCTCAATGTCCTTTGAAAAGGCAAGGTTTTTTATTTCACTTTTTTGAGAAAGAGCGCCGCAAATAAGCGCTCTGTGAGCCATGCTTTTTGAGGGCGGAGCTGTTATCTGCCCTTTTGCGCGCGACCTTTCTATTTTTACAATCATTTTTTACGCCTCTTTGCTTAAAAGTTCATCAATGGCGGTGAGGTAACCTTTAAATCCCTCTCCCGCAACAGTTTTAAAACAGTACTGCCTTACATAACTTATCTGTCTGAAATCCTCACGCTTTGAGACATCCGAAATATGCACCTCAACCGCAGGAATTCCGACCGATTTAAGTGCATCCAGAAGCGCCACACTTGTATGAGTGTAAGCGGCGGGGTTTATAACGATGCCATCAAAAACCTTATACGCCTTTTGTATTTTTGTAACGAGGTCACCCTCATAGTTTGACTGATAGATTTCTACCTCTATACCCTTTTGTGCAGCATAATCTTCTATGAGCGTGCAAAGGTCCAGGTAGGTTTTATCACCGTAAATTTCGGGTTCTCTTATGCCGAGCATATTAAGGTTTGGTCCGTTAAGAACAAGAAGCTTCATTTTTAAACTCCTCTATGATTTTCTCTGCATTTTCATCTATATCGTCACTTGCCTTAAGGTGAAAATGGCAGGATTTTTTGTAGATTTCGTATCTCTCGTTATATCTTTTTTCCAAAGCCTCGCGACTGCTTGAAAGCGGTCGGTCACTTGTTGCAAGAAGTGAAGAAAGCGGTCTGTCAATAAAATAAATTCGGCCGTTTTGAGATAAAAGGCGCACATTTTCGGCGTTTAGTACCGCTCCACCACCCGTTGCAATGACGCAGTTTTGCTTTTTGGAAAGTTCTAAAATCACTTCACTTTCCATTCTACGAAACTCACTTTCGCCATACTTTTCGAAAATTTCGGGAATTGACATCCCGGTGGCCTTTACAATTTCCTCATCACTATCCGCAAAACTCATGCCGAGTTTTTGTGCTATAGCTTTTCCAATAGTTGATTTGCCGCTCGAGGGCATTCCGATTAGTACAATATTCTTTTTTTCGAGCATGAGGCTACCGAAAACCTCGTCGATTTTTTCTTCGCTTACCTTTTCTCCGACAAATTTTTCCGCCGCGTATGCTGCCTGAGCGACCAACATATAAAGACCGCCAACCGCCTTTATTCCCATTTCTTTTGCAAGACATACAAGCCTTGAATTAAGGGGATTGTAAACAGCATCCACTACCGCCTCAAGCGAGGAAAACCTATCAATATCAATCGCCACAGTTTCGGTGTTAGGATACATTCCGCAGGGGGTTGTGTTGATTATAATTTCAGCGTCGGTATGGGCACTGTACATTTGCTCGTAGGTTACAGTGTCGGCGTTTTGCGATCTTGAGACCTTTAAAACACTTTTGGCGCCAAGGCTTTCTGCCACTGCTACGGCAGTTTTTGCAGTTCCGCCGCTACCTAAAATGAGCACCTTTTTATCCGCAAGCGAGATGCCGTTTTTATTAATCAAAGCCCGCATTCCCGAAAAATCGGTGTTGTAGCCATAAAGGCGGCCATCGCGGTTTACTACTGTGTTAACCGCACCGATTCTTTTTGCAGTTTCGCTGATTTCATAAAGAAAGGGAATAACATCCTGCTTGTACGGAATGGTGACATTGATTGCGCGAAACTCTCTCTTTTGCATAAATTCCGAGAGGTTTTGGCGCGCAACCTCACATATTTCGTATTCGTAATCAAAAAGTTTGTTGTGTATTTCCTTTGAAAAACTATGCGACAGTTTTTCTCCGATACAACCGTAAATCATCATTCACCAAGCCAATCTTTTCCGAATTGAGCGCTAAGCAAATCGCAAAGCGCAAGGGCAACCATACAGTCGACAACCACCCTCGCTCTATGGACAATGCAGGGGTCGTGTCTACCGCGAGATGCCAAAATGGCATCCACCATTTTTTCAAAATCAACGGTTTTTTGGTCCTTTGAAATGGTCGGGGTCGGACGCATGGCGGTTTTGAAAACGATGGGCATACCATTTGAGATGCCGCCGTTTATTCCGCCGCTATTGTTGGTGGCAGTTACCACCTTGCCGTCTTTTATTTCAAACGGGTCATTAGCCTCGCTTCCTCGCTTATTGCAAAGTCCGAAACCGAGCCCAAACTCAATTCCCTTAACTCCCGGGATCGAGAAAACCGCATGCGAGATAACACTTTCTATACTATCAAAAAACGGTTCCCCAACGCCTGCAGGAATTCCGATAACGGCGGTTTCCAGAATACCGCCGATACTATCACCATCGGATTTTGCGCTTAAAATTTCTGCATGCATTTTTTCTGCCACATCAGAACCCAGAGCGGCAAACTGCATATTTTTAAGGGATTTTATATCATTTTCATAATCTTCAAAATCTCTGTCAAAAACGTTTCCAATAGCTTTAATATGTGTGCCGATAAGCACGCCTTTTTTCTCTAAACTGGAGAGTGCCAGAGCACCTGCGGCACAGATTGCGGCGGTTATTCTACCGCTGAAATGTCCGCCTCCGCGATAGTCCTCAAAACCATTGTACTTTATGTGCGCGGTGTAGTCGGCGTGCGAAGGGCGGGCCAGATTTCTTGTCGCCGCGTAGTCCTGACTTCTCGTGTCGCTATTAGGTATCGTAATGCAGATGGGAGTGCCGGTTGTAAAGCCGTTAAAAACGCCGCTATGGATGGTGTATTCATCCTTTTCAACGCGGGCGGTTGAAACTGTGCCACTGGGCCTACGAAGCGCTAAAATTTCATTTATAAACTCCTCGTTTACCTCAATTCCTGCAGTCAGTCCGTCTAAGACAACACCGATACTCTTTGAGTGGCTCTCGCCGAAAACTGTTACCGAAACATTGTTGCCGAAGGTATTTTTCACGCTTTTGCCACCTCTTTAATCATTTCTTCAAGTTCTGTAAATCGAATTTTGCGAAG
>JAZQLL010000043.1:0-8427 GCA_045542675.1 Oscillospiraceae bacterium | reverse complement strand
CCTTGCAATATTCATTTTAATCCCCCTTTTTGCTGGATGTAAACCTGCATTCAAAAACAATAATTCAAACGGTATTACTACATCTGAAATTACAAGCAGTGATGTGGAAAGTTCTAAGGTTGAGACCTCGAGTATTCCCTCGCAGGATAGTAAGCCCGCAAACTCATCAAAGCCCCAAAATAGTAATCCCGGGAGTAGCGCAACTAATGCCGACACCTCTTCCAAGACCAATAGTTCCAGTATTAAGAGACCTAAAAGCACTGCTCAGATAGGTATATACCACCTTGCTATGCGTTGGTGCGACTACTACGGCACCGACTATGCAAGCCGCGAGAGGCAGTTTAGAGAGGTTGTTGAGCAGCAGTATTTTAATACCTACTTCCTTCACGCTCAGGACCTTGATGAAGGTTATCTTTTAAAGGAAATTGAGATAATTGCACAAAACGGCGGTACATTCTGGATGACTCTTTGGAATCACCACACCCACAAAGAAACGCTCGAAAGACACGAAAAAGAACTTCAAATAGTTATCGATGCTATAAAGAAAGCGGGTTATCTGCATCTGCTTAATGGTATGATATGGGATGAGCCTATCTGGAACGGACAGGCAAACTCAGACTTCTTAAAGCAGAGCGAGCTTTATTATAAAAAGTTTGGACTGCGAACATTCCCCGTTTTTGCACTTAACGAATTTTCCGCTACCGAAAACGGTGACATAAATGCCCCCGGCGCAAAGCAGAGCAAAATCGCAACCGAGGCTATGAAATATGTTACCGATGCAGGATTTGACCTCTACAGCATTGATGCAAGTAAGCAGGAAGGCAAAGACAGATACATACAGATAAAGAATGACCTTAAGACCCGTATCGGTCACGATTTTAACTGGTGGTACTTCCCCACCGCGTTTGAATGGCCTACCGAAGTTGGAAAGGCAAACGAGTTGTTCTGTGTAAATCACTTAAGGTTTATGGTCGACGATCTTTTGACCGAGGAGCATGTAGGCGGAATCGCGCTCTACACATATTACAGGCATTCCTCACACAACACTGTTGCCATGGCACAGCATTTAGACCTCAAAGATGAGTACGGAAATGCTATTCACTATCCCAATTATGAAAAATGGACCAGTTACAGTAAGATGATAAAAAATATCAAGGAACAGTTCAACAACACAGAAAACAAGCTTGTGGATTTAGGAGTATAACCAAGATGAAAAAAAGAGTTTTAGCGCTCCTTGTTGCAGTTTGTATAACAGCACTATTTTTTGTAGGTTGCAAGCCTAATGCTGAACATGGTGTCTCAAGTGATATTACAAACAGTGATACCGTAAGCGTACAAAAGGAAGATAAGGAAGATGCGGACAACTCCTCTTCCAAAAAAGATTCCTCCAACAGTTCGACTGCTAGTACAAACTCACTTGGTAGTTCATTCTTAAGACCCGATTCAAGTTCAAGCGAGAACAATGCTGACAAGTGGGGCGACTATGATAATTTCAACACAACTTCACAAACAACAAGTTCGGGAATAAAAGAATATACCCAGCGGCTTAATATCGGCATATACAATCTTATGATGTATAGATGCGACTTCTACGGCACCGATTCTGCGAGCAGAGAAAAAGAATTTACTGAGGTTGTAGAGCAGGGATTTTTCAACACTTATTTTCTCACCGGAATGCTGGGGCAAGCGCCGCTATCACAAATTTTAAGGGAAGTAGAGATAATTGCCGAAAATGGCGGAACCTTCTGGCTTGGATTTAACCTCTTTCACTCAGCCAACATAACGATTGAGGAGTTTGACAGGCAAAAAATTGCTCCTGTTATAGATGCGATTACCGAAGCGGGTTACCGCGACAGATTGCTCGGTGTAACCTGGGATGAGCCGATATGCATTCGTGGTCAGGCAAATCGCGATTTTCTTACTCAATCCGAGTTGTTTTACAAAAAATACGGACTACGCACCTTCCCTGTTTTTACAGTTGACGGATTTGTCGGTGAAAACGGAGATATAAATAAGTTTCCGGGCGAAAAGGGGCAGAAAATTGCTACTGAGGCGCTTAAGTATGTAACCGATGCGGGTTTTGATGTTTACGGTGTTGATGTTCGTAAAGGTGCTGCCAACGGCAATCGATATGAAAGCTGGTCGCAGAAGTTTGGGACAACGATTACAAACGGAAAAGAATATTATATTGCGCTGAAAAACCTGCTTAAAAAACGAGTTGATCATAAGGTTAATATTTGGCATTTCCCCACCGCTTTTGAATGGCCAACACAAGACGGAGGCACTGCCGATGAGGAATTCTGCCTTGCACAACTTGAGTTTATGGCAGAGGACATTATGAATGACGAGTATGGAGGCGGACTTGCCTTATACACCTACTACCGTTTTACAGAATCACATGGTGCTATTTCCATGGCCCAACGCCTTTATGTTCCCAATGAGAATGGTGACTGCACAATTTATCCCCATTATGTTAAGTGGTATGAGTACAGCCGTAAGCTAATGAAAATACGCGCACAATTTAGTTCCAAAAAAGCAAATCTTATTGATTTAGGATTGTAAAAACTAAAAGCCTCAAGGCATACGCGCCTTGAGGCTTTATTTTTTATTTTTTTGTCAGTTTTGCGATTTTCCCGCCCTCTCCCAAAACAAGAAGATGATCTCCCGATTCAAAAACAAGGTCGGGACCTGCTAAAATGACTCTGGTTTCTCTTTTTACTGCAAGAATATTTACGCCATGTGTCTTACGGACATTTATCCCAACAATACTCTTACCAACCCATGAGGCAGGCACTGCAATCTCATATACCGCAATCTTATCCGAAATCTGATGATAATCGAAAATGTTATTTCCGCTATATTGCACAGCAAGTTTATACGCTATATCCTTTTCGGGATAAACTACCGCATCGGCGCCGTTTCTCAAAAGGAACTTTTCCTGAATTCTGGTGCTTGCCTTACTGATAACCTTTTTTGCGCCCATTTCTTTTAAAAGGCTTGTAATCTCAAGACTGCTCTGAAAATCGTCTCCGATGCAAACAAAACAGGTATCAAAGGCATTTACCGACAAACTTCTGAGAACTTCTTCATTTTTACAATCGGCAACCTGTGCACAGGTAACGCGGTTTACAAGACGATTGACGGTATCTTCGTTTTGATCCACCACCATAACATCATTACCAAGTTCGGCAAGGCGGCACGAAAGATGCTCACCAAAGCGACCCAGACCTATTACAAGAAAGTTTTTCATAAATCCTACTCCTTTAACCTATGCTCACAGTTTCCTCGGGATAGACGAGCATATCTTTTTCTTTTTTCTGCACAAACACCATTGCAAAGGTGAGACTGCCGAGTCTTCCGCAATACATAAGTGCAGTTATAACTATTTGCGAGAACACATTAAGTTCGCGGGTTACACCCGTTGTCATACCTACTGTATCTATTGCAGAGAACACCTCAAAAACCACGTCAGTAGTGGGCAGATTGGGTTGGGCGGTGCAAATAAGAAGCACGCCGCAAATCGCGAGAGAAAGTTGTATCATAAGCACACAAAGTGCATGTACCACTATGTCTTTAGGAAGCCTGCGCCTGAAAACATTATAACCCGAGCGGGCCGTAAGATTACTTAAACTGCATATAAGCAAGACCGCAACAGTTGTTGTTTTAATACCGCCCGCGGTTGAGCCCGGCGAGCCGCCTATAAACATCAGAACTGTTGTAAGGATTTTAGAAACGGGGTGCATAGAGTTAATATCGATGCTGTTAAATCCCGCCGTTCTGGGAGTTACCGAGGCAAAAAAGGCGTTTAAAATCTGTTGACCTGTACCCTCTTTGCTACCTGTGAATCCGCTTTCGAGGAAAAAGAATGCGGCGGTTGAAACAACTGTTATTAAAAGGGTTACGCTAAGCGCAATTTTGCAGTGAAGCCGATACCTCTTAAAGTGCCATTTGTTTTTAACAATATCGTCCCAGACGAGAAAACCGATACCGCCTATGAGTATCAAAATTGCGGCGGTTACGATTATAAAGGGGTCGTTTTGGAAAGCGACCAGCGAACCGTACTCACCTAAATCGCCGAAAAGGTCAAACCCCGCATTGCAAAACGCCGAAATCGAAAGGAAAACGCCCCTTCCCACAGCGCCCCAAAATCCGAACTTAGAATAAAGCCTTATTGAAAATATAACGGCGCCTATTCCCTCTACTATCAGGGTTCCAAACAGTATTTTTTTAGTAAGGCGCACCATTCCGCTGATATCGGGGGTATTGAAGCTGTCTTTTAAAAGGGTTCGCTCATGCAGCGATATTTGCCTATGGAGGACAAGGGACAGCCCCGTCATAAGAGTCATAAACCCAAGGCCGCCTATCTGAATGAGCGTAATTATAACTATCCTGCCGAAAATCGACCAATGCAAAAACGTGTCAGCCACCACAAGACCTGTCACACAGGTGGCAGAAGTCGCGGTAAAGAGGCAGGAAAGATATGGCGTAGCCTGTCCGCTGTTTGAGGCTATGGGCAGTGAAAGCAAGAGCGAGCCGATAAGAATTATGCCAAGAAATCCCATTGCAACAAGTTTTGGGTAACTTATATTAAATCTCTTTTTTGTCACTTGTTAGCCTCCTTTTTGAAATTTTACTAGATTATACTACTTTTTTCTTATTTTAGCAATACCCTATCACATATTGACGCAGTCGCCCGACGACAAATAAAAGAGCCTGTCTTTCATTTTCGACTTAAGATGCTTAAACTGCTCAACCCCTGTGCAATGGGCGGTATAATATACTGTTTCATCACAAAGCAAGGTTTGAGCAATACCATCTAACTCTCCGGCATCGCCACCATCTGTAGCGATTTTTGAAAGGTGAAATCCGCCGATTAAAAAATCGGGTTTAAACCATTTTTGGATATTTAAAACGCCCTTATGCGAGCAGCCGCTAAACAAATATGTCTTACCGTTTTCTTTTACGAGCATATACTGTTCGTGCAAAAAATCATCGGGCAAAAATTCGCCGTTTACCTTTTTGTTTAGTCCGAACGATTGGGTTAAGAATGGTCGGGTTTTTCCATTGCAGGAAAGGAGTGAGATATTCTCGGTAAGATTGTATTCATCATCCACCAATACAATTCTGTCATTTTTAATAAGACTTTTATCAAGTCCGATATATTTTTCACTGCCGTTATAATAATCCCCGAAAACGTTACGGCTTACAAAAACTTTTGCCGTCTTATTTATCTCGAGAAAGGTTTTTATGCCGCCGCCATGATCATAGTGCCCGTGTGAAAGTACCGCAAAGTCGACGCTTGCAAGATCAATGCCGAGTTTTTGGGCGTTTTTTAAAAACAGATCGGTTTGTCCCATATCAAACAATATGTTTTCCGCATCTGTTTGTATATAAAGCGAAAGTCCGTGCTCACAACCATAATTTTCGCAGGATGCGGTATTTTCCGCTAAAACGCTTATTTTCACATCGTCACCCCCCTTCGCTTATTTTACAACATTTCGTCCTATTTTTCAAGCAAAGAAAAAAAGAGCCTTTCGGCTCTTTTTAACTTAGTTAGTCTTCTTTGGAAAAATCTTCTTTGCCAACGCCGCAAAGGGGGCATACCCAGTCCTCAGGGAGATCCTCCCACTTTGTGCCTGCCTCGATTCCGTTATCGGGATCGCCGATAGCCTCGTCGTACTCATATCCGCAAACATCGCAAATGTATTTCATAAAAATTACCTCCTGATTTTTTTATTATTATATCCTTTTCTTATCTAAAATACAATACTCTTACATAATTTCTTTTGCAAGATTTTTTATTGCCTCTCGGCTATCATCACTCAGTGCTGAATGAACTGTAACAGTTGTATCGGTATACTCAATTTCCTTACTGTTTTCAAACATCTTTTTGATGGTCTTTGCGGCAACGGGAGCCCATGAGCCGTTTTCAATGATACCGATTTTGCGCTTTTTAAAGCCACGCTCGGTAAGTTCATTTATAAACTCACGCATGAATGGGAAAATCTCACCGTTATATGTGGTGGTAGCGAGCACCATTTTGCCGTATCTGAAAGCATCTTCAACCGCTTCCGCCATATCACATCTTGCAAGGTCATTTACGGCAATTTTCTCGCAACCCATGTTTTCGAGCTCGCTTACAAGAAACTCGACCGCCTTTTTGGTGTTACCATAAACCGAGGTGTAGCAAATTAAAACGCCCTCACTCTCAACCCCATAAGACGACCAGATATTATAAAGATTTAAGTAGTAGCCTAAATTCTCGCTTAAAACGGGGCCATGAAGAGCACATATCTTCTCTATTTCAAGTCCGCCTAATTTTTTAAGTGTTGCCTGAACCTGTGCGCCATACTTTCCAACGATTCCGATATAATATCTTCTCGCCTCGCAGGCCCAATCTTCCTCTACATCGAGGGCGCCAAATTTTCCGAATGCATCTGCCGAGAAAAGCACCTTATCGGCGCTATCGTAGGTCATAATAACCTCAGGCCAGTGCACCATAGGAGCGGTATAAAATGTAAGGGTATGTTTGCCAAGGCAGAGGGTGTCACCATCTGTCACAGCAATCTTTTTATCACAAAAATCAGTTCCGAAAAACTTTTTCATCATTACAAACGATTTCTCATTCGAAACGATTTTGGCGTCTTTAAAAATCTCGGTAAATCTGAAAATGTTTGCCGAATGGTCCGGCTCCATATGTGAAACCACAAGAAAATCGGGTTCTCTATCGCCAAGAGTTTCTTTTATTTTAGCAATCCACTCGTCGCCAAAACGGGCATCAACCGAATCCATAACCGCAATTTTCTCATCAACTATTACATAGGAATTGTAACTCATTCCGTTTGGAACAATATACTGACCCTCGAACAAATCTATCTCGTGGTCATTTACACCCACGTATTTAATATCATTTGTTATCATTTTAAATTCCTCTCTTTATCCTAAAAGAACATCAAGCACAAGCATCACACAAAATCCCACAATTAGCGAATATGTCGATCCTCGTTCAGTACCATGTGCATGCGTTTCAATTATCATTTCATCGCTTATTACGTAAAGCATTGTTCCGCCTGCAAAGGCAAGTGCAAACGGCAAAATCGCCGTTGAAATACTTACCGCGAAGAAGCCAAAGAGCGTTCCGAGCACCTCAACAATACCTGTTGCAAGTGCTATGATAAATACTTTTCCGCGGTTCATACCTGCTGCGAGCATAGGAGCAATTATAATCATTCCTTCGGGAACATTCTGAAGGGCTATGCCTGCCGCTATAGCAAGCGCATCGCCTGTATTACCCGTTCCAAAACCTACTCCTGCCGCGATTCCCTCGGGCAAATTATGAATTCCTATTGCGATAACGAAAAGGAGCACTTTATTAAGCTTGTCCTGACTTTCGGGATGGTTTTCAACATCAACGCCCGTCATTTTATGAAGGTGCGGCACCAGTTTATCAATAAGGTTTACACAGAATGCGCCGCAAAAAACGCCGATAACTGTTGTTATAAGTCCAAACTTTCCGCCATACTCGACCGAAGGCAGAATCAGGCCTATAACCGATGCCGCGAGCATGATTCCCGCCGCAAAAGCAAGCACTATATCGCTGAATTGGTGGCTGATTTTTTTAAATATAAATCCTAAAATCGCGCCTATAACGGTTGCACCGCCGACGCCGATTGCCGTTAGTATTACTATTTGCATTTCTTTTCCCCTGTCTTAAATTCCCCAACGATTTGTTTTTACCTTTTTATTTGGATCGGCGGTAGGATTCACTTCGGAAGAATACGCCGATTTACAGTTTTCACAATAGGCACTCCCGAGTTTATTTACCGAGCCGCATTTTACACATTTCCATGTACCGTAGGCACTTTCGTTTTCCATAAGTGCGCTCTGATATTCTATATTTTCATCAAGTTCAAGGGCTTTTTCCATTTGTCTGAAATTGTATCTTAACATATTGACTTCAGACCTTAACTTTTCCTCGGACTCCATCATTCTCAAAATCGAGATAGGGATAACAAGACTTATCGCACACAGTGCCAGGTATATGAGCGCAATAATAATATTATACCCCAGAAGCGCAATAAACCCTACTATAATCGACACTGCAGAAATCACAAGGTCTACATAAAGAAGTTTTTTCATAAAATCACCCCTAACACAAAACAGTATATCATAAGTAACTTATTTGTGCAATTATTTCTCGCATAAAAATTTAATGTTTTTCATTTACCTTATTGCATTAGAGTTAGGCGTGTGGTATAATTTGGTTACAACAAAAATTTCCTCAGAGGTGTTTTGTATGACAAGAAAAGTCCTCGCCTTACTTTTATCCTTAATTTTAATCTTTTGCCTTTTTGGATGCACAGACGAAAAGGGTGCTTTAAATGTAAGTTCGGGCATTACATCGTATGAAATATCTCAAAACGAGTC